>DATAFY010000200.1:0-2890 GCA_036257205.1 Steroidobacter sp.
ACGATGACAGCGTCGGCGCTCTGGACTCTCACGGCGAAGCGTCGCTTCAGGTCATCGAGGCCGGCGTAGAGCTGTGTCTCACAATGCGCCAATCGCGGCGCGTCGCGGTTGTCCGCATACCAGGGCTGATCCCGCTCCAGGAACAGCACGCGCACGCCGCGCTGGTGCAACCCTTTGACGAGCGAGCGATAGGTCGTTGCGTGTCCGTTGCCCCAGGACGAAGTGATCGCTAGTCCGAGTATCACGATATCAGTCGGCTGAGACACGGACAGCGGCCTCCTTCGTGCGACTTTCGCGCGATGTTCGCAGCGTCTGCATATCGAGCAGCGTGCGCAATTCCTCCGCGCGGTGTGCATAAGTGTGCTGCGCCAAGACGCGCCTTCGCGCAGCCCCGCCGATGCGACGCGCATCCTCGTCCGACAGTTCCGCGAGCCGCTCGACGACGTCGTCTGAGGAAGCGACGCACAGCACCTCCTTGCCCGGCTCGAGGAATTCGTCGATGCCGGCCCAGGCGTCGCAGAGCAGGCATGCTGCGGCGCCCGCTGCCTCGAACACGCGCGTCGGCGGCGAATAGCCAACGTCAGCCATGCTGTCGCGGTTGATGTTGATGACCGCGCCGGCGGAGCAATTGAACGCATTGTGCTCGCGAGTGTAGACATGGCCGATTGCTGCGACGTTGGGCGTGAGGGCGATGTCTTTTTCCCATCCCGCGCCGCCGAGGATGAAGCGCTTTCCCGGCAAACGCCGCGCGGGCTCCAGGAAGAACTCGCGCACGCGGGCTTCGCGATCCGGAAGGCGATTGCCGAGAAAAGCGAGATCACCCGCGAAGCGCGGATCCGGCGCAACGGGGTGGTGAGTGGCAGGGTCGAGCGCGTTGTAGATCGGCGCGCAGCGCCGCGCGCCGAAACCGGTGTATTCCCGCACGACTGGCGCGCCGCCGCCATACGTGAGCACGAGATCAAACCGCCGCACGTGGGCGAGGAAGGGATCGGCTGGATCGGCCCGCAGCCGCGCGAGCGTGGCCGGCGCGTCCACGTCCCAGAAAATACTTGTCCTCGTGGGACCGCCAAGACGCGCCACTTCGGCTTCGAGCAGCTCATCGAACACGCCGACGCCGCTCGCCTTGATCAGAATGTCCGACTGCTGCGCACGCTCGAGCGCTGAGCACACGCCGCTCTCATCAGCTTCGTACACGACCACACGCGCAAAGTCAGGGTCGGGGATATCGCGGTGCGCCTGACGCCCATAGGCATCCGGCTCATAGAAGGTAATTTCGAACCCCAGTGTGTGCAGTGCGCGTATGACGCCGCGGTAGTACGTCGCCGCACCGTTCCAGTAGGCCGATACCAGACTCGAGCCGAACATCGCTATCGTCGGCTTGCGCGCGGCCGCGCGGGGGTCGTGAGACGATCCTGCCGCCTTTGTCCATCTCCCGTTTTCTGTTGTCCGTGAATCATCGGTTCCGGGACCGAAAACGCACGCCTTCGGAGGCGCAACCTGTTGCGGCTCGAGCCGCTCCGCCGCTTCGGACTCCCGATTTCCGACTCCCGGCTGCGTCTGTTGCACGCTGTCCGTGCTCACAGAAGCCGCTGGCTCACAAGCAACCGGCCGAAGGGCGCCGAGGATTGCGAGCAATTCGTCGATTCGATGTGCGCACGTGTGGCGTGCGTGAATGGTCGCAAGCCCGTTGGCCCTGAGGGCGGCGGCCAGCGCCGGCTCGTTCAGCACGGCGCGTAAGCGCCTCTCCATCTCCCGCCCGTTTCCTGCGACGAGGTAATCGAAGCCCGGTCGAAAAAGCTTCTCAGCATCGTCCCAGGGCGCCGAAACGAGCGGAATGCCGCAGGCGAGCGCCTCGAACATGCGAATCGTGGGGACGCCTCTCAGGATTCGCGCATATGCGCCGCGGGGCACGTGCACGGTGCAGCGGTACCGCGCGAAAATTCTTGGCACGGCGTAATTTGCAATCCAGCCGCCGTACTCGATGCGCGCTTGGCGCAGGGCCTGCAGCGCCGAGTCCGGATAGCGCACTCCATAAATTCGTGCGCGCAGATTCAAACGCTCGACGGGCTCGATCAGGAATTGCTCGAGCTCCGCCCCGCGCTCGCCGTCGCCCCAATTGCCGATCCAGACAAGATCGCCGTCGCACGCTTCGTCCTCGAGCGGACGAAAGCGACGCACGTCCGCGGCCTCGTGCCACACCCACGCGGCGCGAGACCAGCCGTTTTCTACATAGCGTTCGGCGATTGTCTTGCCGAACGCCAGCACGCCGTCGTAGTGCCGCAGATCAAAAGCCGCGATGGCGTTCGGATCCGTCGCGCTGCGGTGATGCGTGTCATGAAAGAATACGCGCGCCCGCGAACCCGCGGCGTGTGCGCCGATGCGAGCCACCAGCGCCGGATCGTTCCACTCGTGCACGATGACGACGTCGGCGTCGTCGAGCGCCTCGTCCAGATCGATGCTGTCCCGTTCATATGCCCGGCTCGACAGTTCCGGAAACGCCTGCGCAAAGCGGTCTAGCGCGCCGTGACCGTGCTGCTCGACGAGGTTTCGGCGGCTCCAGCCGTTCTCAGGCTCGTAGATCTTCACCGCGTGCCCGCGCGCCAGCAGTTCGCTTGCAACGCCGCGTAGAAAATGCGCGTTGCCGTGATTCCAGTCGGAGGCGAGCGAGTGATAGAAGAGAACGAACTTCATGCGACGGCGCGCTCTCGAGTGCGTCCGCGCTCGATGAGCGCGCGGTAAAGATGCAAATATCGTCGTCCCATGACATATGGAGAACGCCGCCGCGCACGAGCGATTGCGGCTTCCGAAAGCCGCCGACGCAGAGCGGGTTTCGCGATGAGGCGCTCGAGTTGGCGGCGCAGAGCGACCACGTCGTTCGCAGGCGCGAAGA
>DATAFY010000233.1:0-6750 GCA_036257205.1 Steroidobacter sp.
ACTTCGCGCAGCAGGCCGCTGCGTGCTGTTCTCGAGCCACGTCATGCAGGAGGTCGCCGCGCTTTGCGATCACATCGTGATCATCGCGCGCGGCCGCGTGGTCGTGAGCGGAACGCCCGCCGAGATTCTGGCGGCGACCGGGGTTCCTGATTTGGAAGAGGCGTTCGTACGCGCCGCAGATCGGGATAACTCCGTATGAAACGCGTCATAAGGATCGTGTTTCTGAAGGAGGTGCTGGAGAACATCCGGGATCGGCGCGTCGTGCTGTCCGCGTTCTTCTTCGGTGTGCTGCTGGCGCCCGTGGTGTTCGCAATCACAGCCACGATCGCTTCAAAGCGCGCGGTCGAGAGTCAGGACAAACCGCTCGAATTGACTGTTGCGGGCGGCGAATACGCGCCGAATCTGCTGCGCTTTCTGGTGGAAAACGGCGCCGAGATCACCGGCTCCGCGCTGTCCGCCGATGAGGCGGTGCAGGCCGTCCGCCGGGGCGAGCAGGAACTCGTGCTCGTGATCGATGCGGCGTATGGACGCGAACTGCAGGCGGGAGCGCCGGCGCCGATCAGCCTGATCCTGGATTCCGCGGCCACCCGCACTGCGGCAGCAGCGGAGCGCGCTCAGCGCCTGCTCGAAGCCTATGCACGCCAGCTCGCAGTCCTGCGGCTGCTCGCCCGCGGCGTCAGCCCCGAAGCGGTGGCGCCGCTCGATGTGCGCATGCTCGACGCGGCCACGCCAGCGGGTCGCTCCCTGCTGATCCTCGGGATGATGACCTACTTCTGCCTCATGTCGATGCTGGTCGGCGGCTTCTATCTAGCAATCGACACGACCGCGGGCGAACGCGAGCGTGGCTCGCTCGAGCCTCTGTTGTCGTTGCCGGCCTCGCGCGCTGAACTCATTCTGGGCAAGATGCTCGCGACGAGCGTCTTCATGTCCGCCTCGTTGCTGCTCACGCTCGCCGCGTTCGGCGTCGTGCTCGCGTTCATTCCGCTGGAATCGCTCGGCATGTCCGCGAACTTTGGCCCACGCGTCATTCTCGGCGTGTTCGGCGTCATGGCGACGTTCATTCCGCTCGGCGCTGGACTGATGACGGCAGTGGCCGCCTTCACGCGCAGCAATCGTGAAGCCCAGTCCTGGTTGTCCGTCGTGATGTTTCTGCCGATTGCGCCGATCATGCTCGCGGTCATCAGCGGCACAAAGCCGACTACGCTGCTGATGCTCGTCCCAAGCCTCAGCCAACATCTGCTCGCTACCAGCTTGATGCGGGGCGACGAGATCCCGGCGATGCACATTGCGATCTGCGCCAGCGCGACGCTCGGTTTGGGTGCGTTGCTCGTCTGGCTTGCAGTGAGGCTGTATCGACGCGAAGCGATATTGGGATGACTAAGCGCTTGCCAGCCCGCGCTTGAGCGCGGGATCGACGTGATCAGCATGGCTCGCGGCTTCGTTCAATGACTTCTTCTATGTCGACACGAAAGCCGAGCGTCTGAAACATCTTCGCATCGATCTGAGAAACTGTGATTGCCATGAGTAAATCGATCGCGAGCCACAACGCGCCGATGGTTAAACGAGTTTCGAGTCCCCGCGCCTCGTCGCCGCCTCGGTTCAGTGACGCCGGCCGAGCCAATCGATCATGGTCTGGCTCACGAGAGACGCCGCGTCCTGCTGTACGAAATGCCCCGCGCCGGGGATGGTCACGATCGTCAGGTCCTTTTCGACCCACTGCCATGTGCCGTTCAGCCCGCCAGGCAGCAACGCCTTGTCTTCGAGGCCGTGGAATACGAGCGCTGGGGCTTTGACCGTCGGATACGCCCGTGCAGGCGCTGGAGCATCGGGCCGTGGGTAGTTCGCCTTGTAGTAGTTGAGCATGCTTTCGAAATTAGATTTGCTAAACGCCTCGATGTAGCGCGCGCGGGCCGCCGGGTCGGTCACCCATTGCGCGAGACCTTCCGCGCCCAGCAGTTTGTGCGCATCCGGTTTCTGGAAGTTGAACGCGTACTCGCTGTTCTTCTTTTGCTCGGGGTTCGTCGCCATCTCTCGGGCGATGCCCGCGGGGTGCGGCAGATTGCAGATGATGAGCAGTCGGGTCAGTTCCGGTTTGCGCATCGCCACGTTCCAGGCGATGGCGCCGCCCCAGTCGTGTCCGATCACGACGGCTTGTTCCACTTTCTCCGCCCTGATCACCGCCGCGATGTCGTCAACCAACAGCGGCATCGCATAATTCTCGACTCCGGCGGGCTTGTCGGAGTCGTTATAGCCGCGTAGGTCTACAGCCACGACACGATACTTTGCGTCCGCAAGCGCTCGCATTTGCTGGCGCCATGAATACCAGAAATCTGGAAATCCATGGATCATCACGACGAGCGGGCCCTGGCCCAGCGCGGCGTAGTGAATCCTCACGCCTGCAGAATCGGCGAACCGATGCTCGACCTGATCCCATACATCTTCGGCCATGACGGCTCCCCCGTGTAAGAACAAGTAGCCAAGCATGAGGCTTCGAATGATTGCACGCATGCAGGCACTCCCTTGTTGTTCGCTGTTTTTGTGGCGCCAATATACGTGACTCGCCGGTTTGCGTCCTCAATCGTAAACGGCGCGGCTTCTTTTTCGGTCCAGGCACGGGCAGCTGGCGAATTTTCCGAAAGCCGCGGGGATATGCGCTAGTTGCACCGATATAGCCGCACGGCGTAGCGTGTCTGCGACCATCAGCGCTAGTCGCCTTCGAGCAAACCATGTCCCTTCGCAGCAAGACCTTGTTCGTTACCGGCGCGTCCCGCGGCATCGGCCTCGCCATCGCAAAACGGGCGGCTCGCGACGGCGCGAACATCGCTATCGCAGCAAAGAGCAATCAGCCTAATCCTAAGCTGCCCGGCACCATTCATACGGCGGCGGCGGAGATCGAAGCGGCGGGAGGCAAAGCGTTGGCGTTGCAAGTGGACATCAGGGACGAAAACGCCGTCGCAGAGGCGGCCAGAAAATGCGCCGAGCATTTCGGCGGCATCGATATTCTCGTCAACAACGCAAGCGCGATCTCCATGACAGGCACGCTCGAGACGCCGATGAAGCGCTTCGACCTGATGTTCGGCGTCAACGTGCGCGGCACGTTCTTGTGTTCGCAAGCCTGCATCCCTTATCTCAAGGAAGCGGCGAAGGCCGGTCGGCAGCCGCACATCCTGAATCTCTCGCCGCCCCTGAACATGAATCCGCGCTGGTTCGCGCCGCACATCGCGTACACAATGTCGAAGTACGGCATGAGCATGTGCGTACTCGGGATGGCGGAGGAACTGCGTCCGGACGGCGTGGGCGTGAATGCGTTGTGGCCGCGCACGGTCATTGCGACGGCCGCGCTCAACGTGATTCCGCTCGCCGATCCGAAGCGCGGGCGCAAGCCGGAAATCATGGCGGATGCGGCGCAAGTGATTCTCACGCGCGATCCGCGGACGTGTACGGGCAATTTCTTCATCGATGAGGACGTGCTGAAGCAGGCCGGGGTGACGAACTTCGATGGGTACGCCGTAACCCCCGGCGCCAAAGAGTTCATTCCGGACTTTTTCCTGGACTGAGGCGGTCTGGAATCGCGGGAGCGCGCATGGCGGGCGGCGGATGTTCGCGAAGGTTGCGGCGCTCGCGACGCGGCTCCTGGCGATAAAGGGCTCAGGCATGACGGCGGAAGGCGATTGGAACACCCTGGACGGCGCTGCGCCGCTCGTTATCGCGCATCGCGGCGCTTCGGGCTATCGGCCTGAGCACACGCTCGCCTCCTACGCGCTCGCGATCGAGTTGGGGGCCGACTACATCGAACCTGATCTCGTGGCGACGAAGGATGGTCGCCTGATCGCGCGTCACGAACCGCTGCTCGACGACACCACGGATGTAAAAGCGCACGCCGACTTCGCCAACCGCAGGTCGACCAAGCTCATCGATGGGAAATGCGTGGAGGGATTCTTCGCCAGCGACTTTACGCTGGAGGAGATCAAGCGCCTGCGTGCCGTGCAGGCCAATCCAGCGCGCTCCAGAGAATACGACGGCAGGTACGAGATCCCGACGTTCGCCGAAATTCTGGAGCTGCGCCTCGCGCAGTCAAGGAAGCATGGACGCAGGATTGGGATCTATCCGGAGACGAAGCATCCATCGTTTCATGCGGCGCTCGGTTTACCTTTGGAAGAGCGCCTGCTCGGGCTGTTGCGCGATTACGGACTTGATCGCGCGGACGCGCCTGTGTTCATCCAGTCGTTCGAGAGCGGCAATCTTCAGGACCTGCGCACGCAGACGGCTGTCCCGCTCGTTCAGTTGCTCGAGGACGGCTCGCTGATCTATGACGAATCCGGCGCGCGAGTCGCGCGTGTGAATATTCCGCAGCACGGCGATTGGCGCGGGAGGCGAGCTCCGCAGACCTTCGCCGACATTGCGCAGTATGCGAACGCGATCGGCCCGTGGAAGCGACAGATTCTGCGCGATATCGGCGGCGGCTCGCTCCTGAGGACCTCCGTGGTGGAGCAAGCCCACGCGGTTGGCCTGTACGTACACACGTACACGTTCCGTAGTGAATCGGCGAGCTTGGCCCCAGAGTATCGAGGCGAGCCGTCAGCCGAATATCGAGCGTTCTTCGAGCTGGGCGTTGACGGGGTGTTTTCTGATTTTGCAGACGCCGCGCTTGCCGCACGCGCCGCTTTTTCCACGGGAGCGGAGGCGAGAAAGAGTTCTACAGATGCGGCAAGCCGCGAGCAGCCGGATTGATACACGGACGGCTTCGGAGGTTTCGGCGCAGCCGGAACGCATCAGCGCTTGTTCTGCACTAGCTGCTCACCATGCCTCCGCCATCGATGACGATCGTCTGCCCGGTGATGAACGAGCCGCTCTTGGCCGCAAGCAACACCGCCGTTCCGGCGATCTCATCCGGCTCGCCGATCCGACGCAAGGGAGACTTGCTCGTCGTCTTCTGGTACGTCTCCGGGTTTTCCCATAACGCTCGCGCGAATTCGGTACGCACGAGGCCGGGCGCAATGCAGTTCGCCCGAATATTTTTCGGGCCCCACTCGACGCAGATGTTTCGCGCAAGCGCCATATCCGCAGCCTTCGAGACGCCGTACACGCCAATCACCGGCGAGCCGAGGAGGCCGCCTATCGATGAGACAAGGATGATCGAACCGCCCCCGCGTTCCGCCATTTGCGGCATAACCATATTGCACAGCCAGAAATTGCTGCGCACGTTCAAATTCATGATCTTGTCGTACTGCTCGTCCGTCATGTCGATCGCTGGGCCGTAGTAGAGATTCACAGCGGCGTTGCAGACGAGCGTGTTTATGCCGCCCCATTTCTCAATGGTCGCATCGACCAGCGCCTGTAGTTCCCCCTTGCGACCGATATTGCAGGGGAATGCGAACGCCTCGCCGCCTCGGGCTTTGATCGCGTCCACGACTTCTTCGCAGGCGTCCAGCTTGCGGCTGCTCACGACGACTTTCGCGCCGTGCTCGGCGAGCCGCTCGGCGATCGCACGACCGATGCCGCGACTCGAGCCGGTGACAATCGCGACGTTGCCCGTGAGATCAAACAACGATGAACCTTTCATGGGGCGTACCTTTGAATACAAGGGAACAATGATGAGGGGCATTGCACGATTTCAGAAGGCGCGGCCGCATGAGCCCGATCGCGCCTGCGGATCCTCATGCCCTGTATCTACCCAATTCCAACTTGTCCGCTCTGGTTGCGATGCAACTCGTCCGGACCATCGACCCTGCGCGTAGGGCGCACGCTTGCTGCAATGTGATCGCGGCGGAAGTTGGCGGCGATCCCCGCAGACGCGCCTGGTCGATCATGATCCGGCAGTTCGCGATGCGCTCGAGCCAGATCGACGGGTTCGATCGGCCGGTCGAAAGCGGAGCAAACCCGAGGTCATCTGCAGCGTGCGCTCAGCTGTCCGAACGTGCGGCCCTTGCCGCGAATTTTTCCCGCGAGCGGCATCATAGCGGAGCAAGGGAAGGGGTTGATACCGCGATTCGAAAACACTCGCTATGCGGAACAGGGGTCGGCAAAAAGGTCAGCGAGCGAGCGGCGCGTGGCTGCGCAGTCATGCAATCGAGCACGTCTGGGGTCGCTCCAATAGCTGAGTATGGCTGTACGGCAGAAGCGGCTTTGCTCATCGGGGTGATCGCGGATGATTCTCTGAGTGCGATCAAGGACTGCCCGGAACTCCTTATGCTCGAGACCGCCGGCGTCGGAAAACCTATAGAGCATCAAGTCGCGCAGTCCTTCCCAGCGGATCCGCCGTCGCACCGACACAGGTTCGCACCCTGTCCGCAGTGTCGCCAAACGGCGGCGCCGATGCGCTCCTACGTAGAAGGTGAGAGGAACCCTGCAGGACGCGATGACGTTCTCGGGTTCATGTAAGTGGGAGCGATCATGAAAACGAGAGAACTACGCCGGCGGTGTTTACGAGACGTGGTGAGCGCGACGCTCGATCCCGTCGTTTACGCGGTGCAGTGGGCCGGCGATCCCCGCTGCTTGCAACGCGGCCTCGGACATCGGCGCGTCGGCGCCTCGCTCGAAGCACCCGTGTGCCGGCTGTGGCGGCGTCCAGAGGGCGATGGCGGGTTCTGAGAGGTGGAAGTCGATCAGCCGAGGCGATTACTGCGAACAGATCGCGCTCGCAGCTGCACGTGCGGCCGCGCAACGCGCACTCCTCACTCGCAAGTGAACAAACTCATGGACCCATTGCCCTCTTCGTCCATCAAGCGATACTTCGCCGCTCCTGACGGC
>DATAFY010000252.1:0-6600 GCA_036257205.1 Steroidobacter sp.
CACCTCAAACGCTGCCCCCAGTTGACGAGTTCACGACGGACGGGTTCGCCATGATTCCCCTTTGATGCGCGCGAAGCGTAGACTCGGTCTGCGCTGCACCGGGATCAACCCTCGCGCGCCGACCGCGGCAGTCGAAATAAGGGGGACGTATGAATGCGACCACAGAGACGAACGCGCCCGAGCCGCAGCAGATCAAGCCGGAGGAATTGCCGTTCGCCGCACCCTGCCGCACAGTGCCGCCGTTCGCCCCATTCGAATGGCTGCGCCTGGGCTGGAAAGATCTCACCGCGGCGCCGGGCCAGAGTCTGTTCTACGGCGTCCTGCTGGCTTCTCTAGGCGCGGTGCTTGCATTCCTGACTTGGCGACTCGGCCTGGCGGCCTTGTATCTTGGACTTGCAAGCGGGTTCGTTTTCGTCGGCCCCTTCCTAGCGGTCGGTCTTTATTCGATCAGTTATCAGCTAGAGGCGGGCCGTCAGCCCACACTTTCATTCAGTCTGCACGAGGGTCGCGCGCATCTGCGCGACACGCTGGTGCTTGGGCTTTGCCTGCTCGTGGTGCTGCTCGTATGGGCGCGGGCGGCAACGCTCATGAACGTATTCCGGCCGAGCACCGGTTTCCCGACCCTGCGCGAATTACTGCCGTTCTTGAGCATCGGCGCCATGGTCGGGGCCGTGTTTTCCGCGATCGTATTTGCGGTCACTGCGTTCTCGCTGCCCATGCTTCTGGATCGTCGGGCGGACGCCGTCACCGCAGTGCTGACCAGCGTGAACGCGACGTTGCACAACAAAGCCGCCATGATCATCTGGGGAATGCTGATCGTGAGCGCCGTCCTAATCGGCTTCGCAACGGCGCTCGTGGGCTTTGTCCTGCTCCTGCCATGGATCGGGCATGCGACGTGGCATGCGTATCGCTCGACCATCGATGCATCGATGTGGCCGACCACGCATTCGGAACCGAATGAGGTCCGGCCGACTACCGGCTGATCGCGCTCGCCCGCTGCGCACAATGAAACTTCGGCGATCAGGTGCGGCCCGCGCGCTTTGGCGCACACCTCTGCGCGACGAGCCGATCTTCGCGAGGTTGGAGACTGTCGTGCCGCAAAGGGCCGGGGGGTCAGCAGATACGGCTGCTGATCGGTTACGCCATGCACACTCGCGATCCGCCGCAACGGTTGGACGTTTGCGGCGGAGATCGCGATGAGCGCACTGCAGTAGAGCGTTTCCACACGCTCCACTCACTGCTTGCCAATCGCCACTCGCTTATAGAAACAGCCCGGCATCGGCATCCACGACGCTCGCGCCGCCGTTCGTGACGATGCGCGCGAGCGCGGCTGCCTGAGGCAATACGTGTTGCAGATAGAAGCGCGCCGTCTGTTGCTTGGCTGAATAGAACTCTCGGTCTTGATCGAGCCGGCGCACGGCTACTTCGTACGCGCGAGCCATCAGCCAGCCGCCGATGACTAGCCCGCTCAGCATGAGATACGGGACAGCGATCGCTTGGACATGTTCGGGTCCGATCTTGTGGGCCTGCAACACGCTGTCGGTCGCCTGTTTCAGCAGCTCGACAGCGTCCACAGCGGCCACACGACAGTCGCGCAGGGTCGAATCGTCGGGCGCCGGATAGCGCAATTCAGCGCGCATGTCGGCGATCAGTGCGTTCATCGCCGCGCCGGCGTCGCGCCCGAGTTTGCGGCCCACGAGATCGCCGGCCTGAATGCCGGTCGTCCCTTCATAAATCGGGCAGATGCGCGCGTCGCGCAAGTACTGCGCCGCACCCGTCTCTTCAACGAAGCCCATCCCGCCGTGCACCTGAACGCCCAGCGAAGCCAGTTGCACGCCGAGCTCCGTCGACCAGCCTTTGATGATCGGAATCAGCAGCTCGCCGCGGGCTTGCGCCGCCGCACGTACGGCCTCTTCCGGGTCGTGGCGTCCCAGATCGAGCTGCAGCGCGCCGCACAGCGCGATCGCACGCGCCGCGTCCGCCTGCGATTTCATTGTGAGCAACATGCGCTTGACGTCGGGATGGTGGGCGATCGGGGGAGTTTTCCCTTGCTCCATCTGCACGCCTGCCGGTCTACCCTGCACGCGCGTGCGTGCGTACTCGAGCGCCTGTTGATACGACCGCTCCGCCAGAGCATAACCTTCGAGTCCCACGGACAGACGAGCGGCGTTCATCATGACAAACATGTACTCGAGACCGCGATTCGGCTCGCCGACGAGATATCCGACCGCCCCTTCGCGATCGCCGTACGACAGCACGCACGTCGGGCTCGCATGGATGCCGAGCTTGTGCTCGATCGAAACGCAGCGCACGTCGTTGCGCTTGCCGAGCGAGCCGTCCGCATTCACGAGCACCTTCGGCACGATGAACATGGAAATGCCCTTCGTCCCGGGAGGGGATCCTTCGATGCGGGCCAGCACCATGTGGATAATGTTCGGCGTGTAATCATGGTCGCCGTACGTAATGAAGATCTTCTGTCCGTACAGTCGATGGCACTGCCCGTCGGGAACCGCCCGCGTGCGTATGGCGCCGAGGTCGCTGCCGGCCTGGGACTCTGTGAGGTTCATGGTTCCCGTCCACTCGCCGCTCACGAGTTTGGGCAGATAGGCGTGCTTCTGTTCTTCGGAGCCGCAGCGCTCCAACGCCTCGATAACGCCCTGCGTCAGCATCGGACAGAGTTTGAAAGCGAGATTCGCCGACGCCCACAGCTCTTCGACAGCGACGCCCAGGACTGATGGGACGCCCTGTCCGCCATGTTCGGGCGCCGACCGCAACTGCGGCCATCCGCCTGCGACGAACTGTTCGAAGGCGCGCTTGAACGCCGCGGGCATAACGACTCCATCAGGCGTCCACTTGGCGCCTTCGAGGTCGCCCAAGCGGTTGATCGGCGAGAGCACGCCTTCGGCGAACTTGGCGGCCTCCTCCAGCACCGAGTCCGCGAAGTCGGGGCTGTATTCGTCGTAGGCCTTGCAGCGACTCAGGCGGGCGTCGTCGAGCACGTCGTGGAGAACGAAGCGGAGTTCTTTCAGGGGAGCGCGGTACATGGGACTGATCCGTGGGTCGTGAGCAGTTGGCTACTAGATCTATACGCTGCCTCTATACGCTGCGTCGGTATTGACCGCCGACATCATAGAGCGCGCGCGAGATCTGACCAAGAGAGCACCAGCGCACCGCGTTGATGAGCTCCGCAAACACGTTGCCGTCGCCGCTGGTCGCGACTCGCTGTAGCTGCGCGAGCGCCGCTGGCGCACGTTCGGCGTTGCGCGCTTGGAATGCGTTGACCGCCGCGACTTGCGCCTGCTTTTCTTCTTCCGATGAGCGAATCAGCGCGACATTCCCGGGTCGCAACCCATCCTCGCCCTCCGCGAGGAACGTGTTGACTCCGACGATCGGCAGCGTGCCGTCATGCTTGCGACGCTCGTAGAGCATGCTCTCCTCCTGGATCTTGCCGCGCTGATACATCGTCTCCATCGCACCGAGCACGCCGCCGCGCTCGGAGAGCGAATCGAACTCCTTATATACGGCTTCTTCGACCAGATCGGTGAGCTGCTCGAGAAAATACGATCCCTGCCACGGATTCTGATTCTTGTTGAGCCCGAGCTCGCGATTGATGATGAGCTGAATGGCCACTGCCCGACGCACGCTTTCTTCCGTTGGGGTCGTCAGCGCCTCGTCGTACGCGTTGGTGTGCAGCGAATTACAGTTATCGAACAAGGCATACAGCGCCTGAAGCGTCGTGCGGATGTCGTTGAACTGAATCTCCTGCGCGTGCAGCGAACGACCCGAGGTCTGCACGTGGTACTTCAGCATCTGACTGCGCGGCCTCGCGTTGTAGAGGTCGCGCATGGCCCTGGCCCAGATGCGGCGCGCGACGCGGCCGATGACCGCGTACTCTGGATCCATGCCGTTTGAGAAGAAGAAAGATAAGTTCGGCGCGAAATCGTCGATCTTCATGCCCCGCGCAAGGTAGTACTCGACTATGGTGAACCCGTTTGCGAGCGTGAAGGCCAGCTGGGTGACCGGATTGGCCCCTGCTTCGGCAATGTGATAGCCGGAGATCGACACGGAGTAGAAGTTGCGCACCTTGTTCTCGATGAAGTGCTGCTGCACATCGCCCATCATTCGCAGCGCGAATTCTGTCGAGAAAATGCACGTGTTCTGCGCCTGATCCTCCTTGAGGATGTCGGCCTGCACCGTGCCGCGCACCTGTGAGAGCGCCTCCGCCTTGATGCGCGCGTATTCGTCCGCCTCCAAAACGCCTGGCCCGATCATCTCCTCGCTGCAGAGGCCGAGCAGCCCGAGACCGAAACCGTCATGGCCCCTGGGCAGCTCGCCGCGATACCTCGGCACGGGGCAGCCGCGCGCGCGGATCGCCTCATGAAGATCTGCGATCCGCCGTTCGGCGGCGCTCCAGCGTCCCTGCGCGCGCAGGAACCGCTCGATGCGCTGGTCGATGGCCGCATTCATGAACATGGCGAGGATCATGGGCGCAGGCCCGTTGATCGTCATCGACACCGAGGTCATGGGCGCGCACAGATCGAAACCGGAGTAGAGCTTCTTCATGTCGTCGAGTGTCGCGATCGAAACGCCCGAATTGCCAGTGCGGCCGTAAATGTCCGGACGGGTGTCCGGATCTTCTCCGTACAGCGTCGTGGAATCGAAGGCGGTCGACAGACGAGCTGCGCCGTGGCCGCTCGCGAGATAGTGGAAGCGCCGGTTGGTCTGTTCCGGGCCGCCCTCGCCCGCGAACATCCGTATCGGATCTTCCTCCGCGCGGCGATAGGGGTAGACGCCGCCCGTGTACGGATAGCTTCCGGGCAGATTCTCGGTCAGGATGAATTTGAGAATCTCGCCCCACTCCGAGGTTCTCGGCGCCGCGAGCTTCGGGATTTTCGTGCCCGTCAGCGTCTCGGAGTAATTTTCACCGCTCACCATGCGTTCACGAACCTTGTACGAATACTGCGCCTGAATGATCTCGCGCAGGCGCTGGGGCCAGCGTTTGAGCTCCTCCACGGCTGCCGTTCCGAGAGCGTCCAGCGCGCGGTTGTAGGCCGCGCGCAGCTCACGACGCGTGGCGTCCGCCTGCTGATCCACAAGCGCGCTCTGCGCATAACGCTCGAGCGGCCCGGGCAATTGGGCATCGCGCAGCGCGCGAAGCGATTCGTACAACCCATGCGTCGTGCGCGCGGCCTCCACCTGCGCTTGCGCATCCTGCCTCGCTTTGCGGCCGTTCGCAGCGACCTCCGCCAGATACCGGGTGCGAGCACCCGGAATGAGCGGGTCGCGCGAAATGAACTCCGTGGGCCCCACATGCGCCGGGCGCCATTCGAGTTGCGCCAAGCCCCGCTCTTTCGATTTCCTTTCGATCGCCGCGCACAGAGCGCCGAACAGGCGGTTCACGCCCGGATCGTTGAAGCGGCTTGCAATCGTGGGATACACGGGAATGTCCGCGTCCGGCGCCGGCGCATCTTGAGGATGGTTTCGGCGCCACTGCTTACGCACGTCGCGCAGCGCATCTTCAGCGCCGCGCTTCTCAAATTTGTTGAGCACGACCATGTCGGCGTAGTCGAGCATATCGATCTTTTCGAGCTGACTGGCCGCGCCGTACTCGCTGGTCATCACGTATACAGAATGATCGACGACGTCCGCAATCTCCGAGTCCGACTGACCAATGCCCGCCGTCTCCACGATGATCAGGTCGAAACCTGCGAGCTGCAACAGACCGATGACGTCCTTGAGCACGGCGCTCGTCGCGAGATTCTGGCGTCGAGTCGCAAGCGAACGCATGAAGATGTTCTCGGCCGAAAGCGCATTCATTCGGATGCGATCGCCGAGCAGAGCGCCGCCGGAGCGGCGTCGCGTCGGATCCATTGCGACCACCGCCATTTGCCGGTCCGGGAAATTCCACACGAAGCGCTGCAACAGCTCGTCGTTGAGAGTGGACTTGCCGGCGCCGCCGGTGCCCGTCAAACCAACGACGGGCGCGCGATGCTTCGCCTTGCCGATGGCGCGGCGAATTGTATCGGCGCCCCCGCTCGCCTGAGCTTCCTCCAGCGCGGAGATGGCGCGCGCAATCGCGACGTGGTCGTGCGCATTGAGCTGACCGAAGAAATCCGGCGGCGGGCGCTTCGCCCGGTGGGCGCGTGCGAACACGTCGTCGATCATGCCCTCAAGTCCGATCCGACGGCCGTCCTCGGGCGTGTAGATGCGCTCGACGCCGTAGCGCTCCAACGCCTCGATCTCAGCAGGAGCGATCGTGCCGCCGCCGCCGACCACGACGCGGATGTGTTCCACGCCCTTCTCGCGCAGCATGTCAATCATGTACGTGAAGTACTCGTTATGCCCGCCCTGGTAGGACGAAACGGCGACGGCGTCCGCGTCCTCCTGAATCGCGGCGCGCACGATGTCGGCGACGCTGCGGTTGTGCCCGAGATGGACGACCTCGGCCCCGTGGGCCTGCAGCAGTCGGCGGATCATGTTGATGGCGGCGTCGTGCCCATCGAACAAAGAGGCGGCGCTTACGAAGCGCAACGGGCGCGCAACGGGGGCTGCGAGTTCGGCGGGAGCGGACGACATAAAGGTGCGCCTCGACAGTATACC
>DATAFY010000267.1:0-3438 GCA_036257205.1 Steroidobacter sp.
CGGCTTGGCGGGCAGGCGGGCTACGCAGGGGGTTTCGTCGATCGTTACATCCTCGGCTTTATCTATCCCGAAGGCCTGACGCGGACAACGCAAATCGCCTTGGGCCTTGCGGTGTTTGCCGTCAATGGAACAATTTATCTCTTCTTCTTCAGCCGCCGACGGAGGCGGTGGGAGAAGTAGACTCTCTCCATTCAGCCAGAAGTCGCCAGTCCCCACTCTGTGAACATTCTCATCGTCGGCGCCGGCGCCATTGGCTCGTTTTACGGGTCCGCGCTTGCACGTCAGGGCGCCCGCGTGTCGGTCGTGGTCCGATCGGATTACGAGCTCGTCGGGCGCGAAGGCTACACCATCAGCAGCGCGCTCCTTGGAGACCATCGTTTCCGGCCGCATCAGGTCTATCGGGAGCCGGCTGCCTGTCATGAGGCGCAGGAGATCGTGTTGCTCACGACGAAAGTGTTGCCCGACGTCGATAGGGTTTCGCTTTTGCGCACGGTCGTCGGACCGCGGACCGTGATCGGACTCATTCAGAATGGGCTCGATGTCGAGAAGGAGATCGCCGCCGCATTCCCCGACAACGAAATTCTCAGCGGGCTCGCCTTCATCGCGGCCGCCCGCAACGCCCCCGGCCGAATCCATCATTACTCCTACGGCTCGCTCACCTTAGGCCGCTACCCGCACGGTGAAAGTCCGACAGCGCGAAAGCTCGCAGCCATGTTTGAGGCGAGCAAGGTGAAATGCATGGTCACGAACAACGTAGTGACCGCGCGATGGCGCAAGGCGGTGTGGAACGCGCCCTTTAACCCGATCTCAATTCTGGGCGGAGCGCTCGATACCCAGCAGATCCTCTCATCGCCTGAAGCTGAAGCATTCGTACGGCGAGCGATGCAGGAGGTCTGCGATGCCGCCGCAGCAAACGGCCACCCACTCAGCCCCGAAGTCATCGATGACATGATCGCAAGCACGCGCGCCATGCCGGCCTATAAGACCAGTATGGCCCTTGACTACGAGAACGGCCGCCCCCTGGAGATTGAACCGATTCTCGGGGCCGTCATCCGGGCTGCCAGGGCAGCTGGGGTGGATACGCCCGCACTGGAGTCGATCTACGCGATCGTCAAAATGATCGAGGCCAAACGGGCGTAATCCGCCGCCGATGAGGCGACCGGCGGGGCCTGTGCTTGAAGGATCTTATGATCCCGCCTGTATCTATCCCGTCGCCTTCTTCTTCGGGGGCTGCCGCACGGCATGGAGCACGTTATCGGCAACGCGCGACATCCAGCCGCCGGAGTAGAGCATCAGCTTGAGCGCATGGAGCAGCACCTGACCCGGTCCTTCGACGCCCAATCGACAGTCTTCCTCGATGTTGCAGTTTTGCATTTCGAAGAGCCCATTGCCCTCCAGGATCAGATGCGCGTCCTTGAAGTGGCAGTCGATAAACACCTTGCCATCGAGCACCACTCGCTGACCAGTGAAGGTTTTGCCGCGTATCGTCTTCATCTCGGTTCGGGTGAACGCCGGAAAAGGGGACGCATTTCAGCACGAAAGCGCGCGGGTTGCCCAGCAGCTTCCGAGCCCAAGGCTCGAAGGACGGAGCGCGACGCCTCCTCATTGATGCTGAGGAGGCGTCGTTGCTCAGCCGTGGCGACGCCGACCGGCTCGGCTCCGCTACTTCTTGCGACGCCCCTGCTTCTTGGCTCCGCGCTTCGCGCCGGCCGCCTTGCGCGCCGGACGCTTCGTGCGCGCGCGCGCCGCACGCTTTTTGCCCACGGCTTTCTTTTTGCCTGCCGCTTTCTTCTTCCCGGCGGCTTTCTTCCCTGCAGCCTTCTTCCCTGCAGCCTTCTTCCTGGCTGTGGCTTGCTTGCCGGCGGCCTTCTTCGTCGCCTTACGCGCGCCAGCTTTCCTGACGGCGCCCTTCTTTGCAGGCTCTTTCGCCGCCTTCCTAACCCGAGCAGGCGTCGCTGCTGCCGCCTCTGTGAGCGCTTCCGACGGCGCCGCCGTCTGCTCCTGTTCGCGCGGTGCGGCCGCGGGCTCGGTCTTCTTCAGATCGCTGGCGAACGTGTGCGCTGCGAACATGGCTCCATACGGATCCGTGAACTGCGCGATCCAGTCGCCGCCCGGAACTTGCATCGGCCCATGCGCGAGCGCCCCGCGCGCGGACTTGACCTTTTTCACGGTCTGGTTCACGTCCTTGACTCGCACGTAACCGAGCCAGGCGGGCGGTCCCTTCATTTCAGGCGGCCTGTTGAACATACCGCCTTTTTGAACTCCATGGTTTCCGAAGATGAAGTATTTCCCCATCGCTCCCATGTCATGTTCGGCAATGCGCTCCCAGCCGAACAAGGCCGAATAGAAAGCGAACGCACCCTCGTAATCCGTCGTCGCTAGTTCGTGCCAGGAGAACTCGCCGTGCTTCGGCGCAGCCTCCTTGCCCGCTGCGGACGCCGACGCGTACACGCCAAAGCTCGCCCCCTGCGGATCGGCCAGCCAGGCGTACTTCCCTCCGTTCGGCATGCTCGTCGAATCCTTCAGCACTCTGCCGCCCAGCGCTTTTGCCTGCTCAACCATCGCCGGGACGTCGCGCGCGCCTATGTACGCGATCCATTGGGGCGCACCGTTCGGTTGACTGATGGCGCCGCCCAACGGCCCGCTTGGTCCGACAAACATCTGATAAGACGGATCTTGATCCCAGCTTTGCGTTTTCCAGCCGAGCGCTTTCGAGTAGAAAGCGTGCGCTCCTGCCACATCGGGCGTCATCAGTTCGTGCCAGACGAATCGCCCACGAATACTCTGATCGGCCATCGTTCATCTCCCTTTGTTGAGAGTTGATTGTTGAGGAATCAGAAAACGTCCGTGAATCGAGCATACTCTGCCCGGCGCTGCAAATGTAGGCGCATCGGTGCGCAGATCGCGCAGCGCAGGAGCTTTTTCTTCGCGACTTGTCGCCCGTGCGTCGACCCGCTGCCCGCCATGAGCAAGACATAGCGGTGCATTGAACGTACAACCTACTGGCGGGCGGCTCCTTGGCGCCACGCTGGCCGAAACTTCGAAGGCGCGGGCAAATGGGCCGCGCGCCTCAGGCCCGGTCACGGACTGCGCTTTTTGTCACGCCGATCCATCCCCTCGCGCTTCATTTGCTCGACGCGCACGGCGGCGTGGGCCTTGCAATGCGAGACCTGCATTCGGCCAGGTGAGGTCAGTGCTCGCACTGCCGAGAGGTCGAGCGCATCGGAGGCGAGGAGGTCATTCGCCGGCCGTTGCGGAGGCGAGCGCCACTTCAGGACCCGAACTCACGGCCCTGCGCCGCAACACGGGACCTTCGAGCGGATGCGTGCGGTTCGTGTACGCCGGAGAGAGGCTCGAGCACGCATTGGCGGGTGATTTAGGCGAGTTCAAGCGCGTTTGCATTCTGCGATGGTCCGTCGGCGAGGTGACGCGAGGGAC
>DATAFY010000272.1:0-3369 GCA_036257205.1 Steroidobacter sp.
ACGCGCGCGGGCGATGATGTAGAGCAATTGGTCGCCGTCCACGATCCGGCCCAGATGGTCGATCATCACCAAGCGATCACCGTCCCCGTCCAACGCAACGCCGCAGTGCGCGCGCACCCCGGGCACCGTGAGTTGTAGAAGCTCCGGCGCCGTCGAGCCGCAATTGAGATTGATATTGCGGCCATTCGGTGAACAGCCGATCGGGACGATTTCCGCGCCCAAATCGGCGAGAATTCGCGGGCCGACCTTGTAGCCGGCGCCGTTCGCGCAATCGATGACGACCTTGAAGCCCGTCAGGTCAAGGCCGGGCACGGTCGACATGCAGAATTCCTGATAACGCACGCGCGATTTGTCCACGCGCGTGGCGCGTCCGAGCTCGCTGGAAACGCGCGTGACGGGCGGCTCGTCCAGATGCTGCTCAATAAGCGCCTCGACCTCATCGGAAAGCTTCCCGCCGTTGCGATCGAAAAACTTGATGCCGTTGTCTTCGTAACGATTGTGCGATGCGCTAATCACCACCCCGAAATCGCACTCGAAACGCGTGGTGAGGTAGGCGATGCCGGGCGTCGGCAGCGGACCGATCAGCATGACGTTGACGCCAGAGGCGACAAAGCCCGCCTCTAGCGCGGACTCGAACATGTAGCCCGACAGGCGCGTATCCTTGCCCACAAGGACGGTTCCTCCTTTGGGCGCCAGCACGCGGGCCGCCGAACTGGCCAGCTTGAGCGCGAAATCGACGGTGAGCGGATGCTCCCCCACGCGACCTCTAACGCCGTCGGTGCCGAAGTACTTTCTCGCCACGCCTAATCTCCTGTTGATCTGGTCCGCGTTCAGGCGGTCATTGCGTTCTAAAACCTATCTCGCGCAGCGCGGCCGCGAACCGGACCGCGTCGACAGTTTCGCGTACATCATGTACGCGAACCACGCTCGCGCCCGCAAGCACAGCCGCCGTCGCGGCCGCCAAGCCGCCGGCCAGACGCTCATCCACTGGGCGGCCGAGAAGCGTTCCAAACATGGATTTGCGGGACACGCCGATCAGAAGCGGCGCACGCAACTCAAGCAGAGCGGGCAAAGACGCAAGCAACGTCAGGTTGTGCTCCAGGCGCTTGCCAAAACCCACGCCCGGATCGATCAGCAGCCGCTCGTTGGCGATGCCCTCGGCGCGGCACCTCTCGAGCCTTTCTTGCAGAAACGCGCGCACTTCGGCGACCACGTCCCCATATTGCGGCTCCTGCTGCATCGTCCGCGGCTCGCCCTGCATATGCATGAGGCACACTGCCGCAGCGCTCTTCGCCGCCGCCTCGAGCGCCCCTGGTTCCCGCAGCGCCCGCACATCATTGATCATGCTGGCGCCTGCATGCAGTGCAGCAGACATGACTTGCGGCTTGCTCGTGTCCACCGAAATCGGCAGCGAGACGCGCTTCGCCAGGGCCTCGATCACCGGCGCGACGCGCCGAATCTCCTCTTCCGCACCCACCGCCTCAGCGCCCGGACGCGTCGACTCGCCCCCAACGTCGATCAATCCCGCGCCTTCCTCCGCCATCGCCATCGCTCGGCTGAGCGCCTGGTCGAGAGCGCTGTACTTACCGCCGTCGGAAAATGAATCGGGCGTGACGTTCAAAACGCCCATAACGACGGGGCGAGATAGGTCGAGGGTGTAGGAGCCGCAACGTAAGAACATGAGCTGTGGCTAACGACGACGGACGCTGTGAAGACCGGCCAGAGAAAAGCCCGAACTTGCGCCCGGGCTTGATCTTAAGAAGACGGCCGGCCGGCGTTGTGACGCGCACAAGCCGGCTGCGGATCAGTGCTGACTGGCCGGCTTGCCGATCGGCGTTTCCGGAGTCTCACGGTCGCGGCTCTTGCCTCCGAGCGTCGGAGAGGCGCTGTCGTCCCAGCCCGCCGGCGGCCTCGGATCGCGGCCTTCCATGATGTCCTTGATCTGCGATTCATCAATTGTCTCGTATTTGATCAGCGCTTCGGACATCTTGTGCAGCTTGTCCAGGTTCGCATCCAGGATGTTCTTCGCCCGCTGGTAGTTCGTATCGACGAGGCGGCGCACCTCCTCATCAATAGCGTGCGCAGTGACATCCGAGACCTGCTTGTGCTGCGTGACGGAGCGTCCCAGGAATACTTCCCCCTGGTCCTCGCTGTAGGTCAGCGGACCGAGCCGGTCGGACAGACCCCATTTCGTGACCATGTTGCGTGCGATCTCCGTTGCGCGCTCGATATCGTTCGAAGCTCCCGTGGTGACCGATTCCGGCCCGAAAATCATCTCCTCGGCGAGGCGCCCGCCAAACAGTGTGGTGATTTTGCTCTCGAGTCGACGCCTGCTGGTGCTGTAGCGATCGGACTCGGGCAGGAACATGGTCACGCCCAGCGCGCGGCCACGCGGGATGATCGTGACCTTGTACACAGGATCATGTTCGGGGACGGACAGACCGACGATCGCGTGTCCCGCCTCATGATAGGCGGTGAGCTTTTTCTCCTGTTCATCCATGACCATCGAGCGCCGTTCCGCGCCCATCATGATCTTGTCCTTGGCGCGCTCGAACTCCTCCATCGTGACCGTGCGACGGTTGGCGCGCGCTGCAAACAACGCCGCCTCGTTCACGAGATTGGCGAGGTCTGCGCCCGAAAAACCGGGTGTGCCGCGGGCGATGATCTGCGGTTTCACATCTTCGGCCAGCGGCAGCTTGCGCATGTGAACCTTCAGGATCTGCTCGCGTCCGCGCACGTCGGGCAACGGCACGACGACCTGACGGTCAAACCGCCCCGGGCGCAGCAACGCCGGATCAAGCACGTCCGGTCGGTTCGTGGCAGCGATCACGATCACGCCTTCGGTCCCCTCAAACCCATCCATCTCGACCAGAAGCTGATTGAGCGTCTGCTCGCGCTCATCGTGGCCGCCTCCGAGTCCGGCGCCGCGATGGCGGCCCACTGCATCGATTTCATCGATGAAGATGATGCATGGCGCGTGCTTTTTCGCCTGGTCGAACATGTCGCGCACGCGCGATGCGCCGACGCCGACGAACATCTCGACGAAGTCTGAGCCGGAGATGGTGAAGAACGGGACTTTCGCCTCGCCGGCGATGGCGCGCGCGAGCAGCGTCTTGCCTGTGCCGGGCGAGCCGACCATCAGCACGCCTCGCGGAATCTTGCCGCCGAGACGCTGAAATTTTCCGGGGTCCTTCAGAAATTCGACGATCTCCACCACCTCTTCCTTGGCGACGTCAACCCCGGCGACGTCCTTGAACGTCACCTTCTTCTGCGAGCTCGACGAGAGCTTTGCCTTGCTTTTTCCGAACGAGAGCGCCTTGTTTCCCCCGCTCTGCATCTGGCGCATGAAGAAGATCCAGAACCCGATGA
>DATAFY010000336.1:0-5007 GCA_036257205.1 Steroidobacter sp.
TCGAACTCGATCTGGAAGGCGTTCGCGCCGTGCTTGAGCAGGCGCGTGCATAGACCTCGCGCGTTGACTTGTGATGCGACATGCCATGAGTGATTGATCCACGGCGATTGCATGAGAGCAATCTTGCCGACGATCTGCAGCCACAGGTGAAGCGTGGAGCAAGTGTCGCGCCACGCCTCATAGGGCAACGATGGCCAACCTGCGGCGACATCGCTTTGCGGCATTTTCAAGACTCCCGACGAGAGGTTGAGGATGCCCGCTCAGCATTGCTATTGCGAGTCGGATGTTCTCGACGCGCTTGTAGCGACATGTTAGCGGCTGCTTCGGAGAGCACGCGCCCACGAGGAGTGGTCGGCTGATTGGCGCTGCCGGCCCGGGGGGCGCGGCCGAGAGTTCAAAAGGCAGACCAGGCATGATTTTCGAGCGCATTGGCGAACGCTTGGATCGGGCACCAATTCTGGCTGAGCAATCCTAGTGGGTGATGGCGGCCCAAAAACCAGACGGAAAGACATTCCGTTAATCATGGACTTACGGGCGATTGCCAGCGAGCAGGAGCGCCTGTTTTGGAGCGGCGGTAGCCCTTCCAGATTGATTAAGATGGCTACACGGTGGTCATGAAAGATGTCGTCCGTGCTCGCATAGCTGCTGAGTGCTGGCCGCGTGCGGCGGTCCGTTCCGTGCAGCAAGTAGTGGGGAAGTCCCATTCGAGATTCGCAGTGCCGAGTTGAGCCTTCGATGGCCGAACTCCAGGCGCTCATGCGCCAGTCAAAAAGAGCGAGATCACCGAATTGGGAGTTCCGTTGACGTATCTAAGGGCGAGATGCTGCTCCCACAGCGAATGCGCGGCGCCAAGGTGCGTTGGCCCAAAGCTAGTCTCGTGTGAGCGAGCCAACTCGCTCCCGGTTGAGCGCGAACCCTAAGGTGTCCGGGCCCCATGCTTTGCTCGTCTATGGACAGGCGCTTGCGAACGCGGCGGCTTCGCGTCCCTTGACGCCGCAAGAGGCCCTTAGTCGAGTAAGCGACCCTTACGAGTCAGTTTCGAGCAGATGCTGAGGGATCTTCAACCAGGAAGGGTTTCGAAGGAGCCAGGGGACGGTTCCACGAGCTAATGGCGATTCTCAAGAAGCTGGATTATGTGTATCCGTGTTTGCGGAGTTGTGCGGGCTGCACGATTTGATAGGCTTCGAAACGCGGTGCGATTCGCGACGAGCGAATCGGTGGGGACCGCAAGAGGACTGATGGCGAGGGCGAAGGGCGCATCGGTCATACGCCCGGAACGCTCAAAATCCTAAAGACAACAACACTGGGAAGGGACATGAGCAACGAACTCCGACGATCGATGATGATTGCGATGGGGCTGGCGCCCTTTTGGCTGCCGACGGCCATGGCGCAGCAGCGGGGCGCTGGCGATGCGACGCTCGAGGAGCTCGTCGTAACCGGTATCAGAGGTGAGGCGCGCTCGGTGACTGAGTCAACCGTGCCGATCGATGTGCTCTCGGCTGACGACTTTGCGAATCAGGGCGACACGGATCTGAGCAACCTGCTCCGGAATGTTGTGCCGTCGTACAACGTGAACTCGCAGCCAATCAGTGATGCGGCCACGATTGTGCGGCCCGCCAATCTGCGCGGGCTGGCGCCGGATCACACGCTTGTGCTGGTCAACGGCAAACGTCGCCATCGCGCTGCCGTCATCTATTGGCTCGGCAACGGCGTTTCCGACGGCGCGCAGGGGCCTGACATATCTGCGATCCCCTCGAGCGCTTTGAAGCGCGTCGAAGTGCTGCGCGACGGCGCTTCCGCCCAGTACGGATCCGACGCGATCGCGGGCGTCATGAACTTCATTCTGAACGACGCAAATCATGGCGCGAATGTGGAGGCGCGCTATGGAACGTACTACGCAGGAGACGGCGCGCAGTATGCGATCAGCGGCAACATCGGCATGCCTCTGACCGAGCGGGGTTTCGCGAACTTCAGCTTCGAGTACGGAGAAGCCGATCCGACAAGCCGCAGCGTGCAGCGCGATGATGCGGCAGCGCTCATTGCCGCGGGCAATACAGCGGTCGCGAATCCAGCGCAGATCTGGGGCTCGCCTGAGGTTCAGGATGACTTGAAGACGTTCATCAATGTGGGCGTCAACCTGAGCGACGACGTGGAGTTGTACGGTCACGGAAACTACGTTTCTAAGACGGCCATCGGCGGGTTCTACTTCCGCAATCCGAATACGCGCTCAGGTGTGTTCAGCGCCGACGACGGCGAGACGCTGCTGATCGGCGATTTGACGCCGAACGACGCTCAGACGTGTCCGACAGTCACGATCACGAATCACGTGCCGGACCCGGTTGCACTCGGCGCGGTGATCGCGGATCCGAACTGCTTCTCGTTCCAGGAGATCTTCCCCGGCGGCTTTACGCCGAAGTTCGGCGGAGATCTGCGGGATTACGCAGCCGTCGCGGGGCTCAGGGGGAAGGCCGGAGAAGGCTTCCACTGGGACGCGAGCGTGGGCTACGGCAACAACCGCGTCGATTTCTTCATCTCCAACACGGTCAACGCGTCATTCGGCCCGGCCACGCCGACCTCATTCGATCCCGGCTCGTACATTCAGGAAGAGCTCAACGCCAACTTCGACGTGTCGTACGAGTTGAACGAGGCGATCACGCTCGCCGGCGGCGCTGAGTATCGCGACGAGACGTTCGAGATCGAAGCAGGCCAGGTTGAGTCCTGGGACTTCGGTCCGCTCGCGGCGCAAGGTTTCAGCGCGGCATCGAACGGCTTCCCAGGGTTTAGCGACGCCATCGCCGGCAGCTGGAGCCGCGCCAATTACGCGCTGTATGGCGACATGAGCTGGCTGGTCTCCGACCCCTGGCGGCTCGACTTCGCAGTGCGCTGGGAAGATTTCGAGGACTTCGGCACAACGACGAATGGCAAGATTGCCACGAACTATCGCGTCAATGACGCAATCGCGGTCCGCGGCAGCTGGAACACCGGTTTTCGGGCGCCGACGCCTGGTCAGTCAAATGCCTCGAACGTCACGACGCAGTTCGACACCGAGATCCAGGAACTCGTAAACCAGGGCACGATTCCACCGACCAATCCGGTGGCGCTGCTGCGAGGAGGCGAGGCGCTCGAGCCCGAGAAGTCGCAGAGCTTCAGCATAGGCGCGATTCTTGAGTTGGGATCGTTCACTCTCACGGCGGACTACTACAACATCGAGGTGGATGACCGCCTAGCGGTATCGCAGGATTTCGAGCTGACGCCGGCGGAGGTCGCGGCGCTGGTGGCCTCTGGGGTCACGAGTGCGGCGAATCTGCAGAGCTTCCGCTTTTTTACGAACGACTTCGACACGGAAACCAAGGGGGTCGATGTCGTCGCCACGTACGATATGAATCTGTTCGGCGGGAGCACCAGCCTCAGTCTGGCGTTCAACAATAACCAGACCGAAGTCACTCGATTCAACCCCGACACCCTGAATGCTTCGCGCATCCGTCAGCTCGAAGAAGGACTGCCGGAAACGCGCTGGAGTCTGACTGGAATACAGGCGTGGGGGCCGCTGCGCGCACTTGCGCGCGTTAGCCAGTACGACGGCTGGTATGACAATGACGACGGCGTTGCGTACGACGGCGGCAATTACATCGTCGACGTTGAGATCGCGTACACGGTCAGGGATGCGCTCACGTTCGTGGCGGGAGCGCAGAACGTGTTCGATGAATATCCGGACGAGAATCCGGGGGCCGCAGCCGGCGCGGGCAACCGTTATAGCCAGTACACGCCCTTCGGCTTCAATGGCGGCCTGTGGTACGGCAGGTTCAACTACAGCTTCGAGTAGGGACGAGCGGAGATCGGGCGAGCGTGGAATGCGCTCGCCCGATCGCCAACACGTCGTTAATCATATCGCCGGACGGTCACTGGAACGCTTGGGGAGGGCATATTGGTGCCAGCATACAAATATGCATTCAGTGCGCCGGAATACGTCGAGCACACGATTATCGATGCAGACACCAGAAACGTCATCGGCGTGCTTCGATTGAAGCCATCATCAATCTTGTGGAAACCGCACGGGCGAAAGCAGTTCCGTCAGGCGTCGGTCGATGAGTTTGGGAAATGGATACTCAGCCGTCGTCGTAAACGTAAGCAGTGATCAGGGGTGGAGCTTTCTTGCCCCTCCTCTAGTGCAGGAGGGTGTCAGACCCCCATGATCCTGCGGACAGGCCGCCGCCGGCTCTGCTGCAATACCTTTCCAAAGTGCGGTAGGACGCGGACTGCTTGAGGCGTTGACCTGCGCACGCTTGGTGTCTTCGTCGAGCAATGGCTGGATCGGTTCGGGACGTGAGCGGAGCTATCAACCAGATCCGCGACGCGGCGCGTGTCATCACCGAGCCGCAGGAACTGGCCGCCCAATTCAACCAGCTCGATGCCAACAGTCAGCGCTGCTGGTGACACGCAGCGTCAAGTCGGTTGCGATCGCGCGCCGCTCGCAGGTGCTGCAGGCGTTTGTCGACAAATTACTCCAAGGCACCGAAGTCGAAATCGAGGAACGGCGGCTGTCAACGTACTTGCCGCCTCGATCTCTCAAGCCGCCTCGCGCAGCGGCGTACTCGGCCGATTCTTCGGCGTGACGTGATATCCCAGGACCACAGTTGGTTCGATCCTCGCGCGCAATGCCGCGGCGGCGCACGCTTGCTCGGTGCGCGCGCCGCCCCACGGTGCGCCAGCTGTTGCTCCTGCCGCAGAATGCGATACATCGTGGACTCCGAAGCGAGATAGCGCCCGTAGGCCGCATAGCCGTCGGTCAACAGCACCGCCTCTTTCGCGCTCGACAGGCCGAGCGCTTCGCCGACGAACGCGGCCGAGCGCGAGGCATGAAACGGAAAGCACACCTCATCGCGCTCGCCGTAGATCGGCCAGAAATAGCCCGTGCGCATCTTGCCGTGACCGCTGCGACCCGCCTTGATCGGCGTCTCGTCCATCGCGCGCACGCGGCTTGCTCGGATCGAGGCGAGCTGCGCCTCG
>DATAFY010000369.1:0-1812 GCA_036257205.1 Steroidobacter sp.
TGACCTACGACATCGAGGTCGTACTTACCCCGAGCGATCACGCGCATGTCGAGCTCAGCATAATGCATTGCTTCCTCGCCGAAACGAGGCTCGACCAGTACGGCGCCCAATGGATCGACGATGCAGGACCCGCCGCGAATCAAGACGGCGGCAGGATCGTCGCCCTGGAGCGCCGCATAGTCCGAGGGACAATCCGAGCGCCGCAGAAACTGGCAGGCGGACAACACGAAACAGCGCCCCTCCAGGGCGATCGTCCGCATCGCGGGCAACCACGTTTCGCGATCATCGACGGTCGGCGCGCAATAGATCTCGATGCCTTGCGCGTACATCGCCATACGCAGCATCGGCATGTAGTTCTCCCAGCAGATCACACTGCCGATGCGGCCGATGTCGCTGTCCACAACGGTCAGGGTAGAACCATCGCCGAAACCCCAGACTAATCGCTCAAGCGCCGTGGGCATCACTTTGCGATGCTTGCCCATGAGCGAGCCGTCAGGGCCGTACATCAAAGCCGTGCAATACAACGTCGCCCCGGCGCGCTCGATAACGCCGACGACCAAGTGCACCGCGTTATCGCGCGCGACCGTTCCAATCCAGTCGCAGTCCGGACCAGGAACCTCGATGGCGTTTTCGTAATAGCGTCGGAAATCCTCTCGCCCTTCGGGACTGCGGCTTCCGAGACGAGCGCCGAAGTCCAGCCCTTTGGGGTAGCCGCCGACGAACGCTTCGGGAAAAACGACGATGTCCGAGCCGCGCGCTGCCGCCTCCCGGGTGAGTTCTGAGAGCTTGGCGAGCGTCTTCTGGGTATCGAACAGGACCGGCGCCGCCTGGACGACGGCCGCCTTCACGATTGTTTTGCGCATACGGTGTTCCTATCGCCGCAACCGGCGCTCGAGCGCGCGCGGGTCGGCTAGTCTATAGGTTCGCACCGGAATCCGCTCGGCTGTACCCGGCGGATGGAGCCGTCCGGCTCACGAGATGAGTGACGTAGAGGCCTCAACGCTGAACTCGTGTTCCGCGAGCAAAAGCAAATGGATCGCTGGCTCAGCAAGGTTCTTCACCTCGCCGTCCGCCGCATCGCGAAGCCGTTCCATATCCCTGCGCCTTTGCGCCAGGGCGCGAGCGCCGTGGTTCAGAAGCTTTCGGGCTCTTGCGGCCAGTTGGGATTTCGGGTCGAGCTTTGAAACTTCGCTCTTAAGCTTGCGAACGGCTGCGATGGCTTCGACGATCGCTTCCGTCATGGATATGTGGGGCTGATGTTTGTGATTGTCCATCACGGTCGTTTTAGACGGCGTTCGACTCCGACAACAGCAGTGACTGCCCGCTTTACGGCAGCAGGCGATCCACTACTGGCGCGTCCGCCCGAGCCCGCGCACGCGGGTATTTCGGCTGCTTTACAGATTCCAGCCGCGACTCCACAGCGTGATCCAGGTCCGCGACATAACACGCGTAGGCGCTAGTCTCCCGCCTGAATGAAAGGAGGACTTTCGATGCAACGTGTTCAGCGGCAACGGGACATCGCGACCGAGGACGTTGCCGTCGATCAGGCGTATGACGCGGACCGGGGCGTGGTGCGCGATCTCGACGCTGCCGCAGTATTGGCAGTCCTGGAAGGCGCTCCAAACGGCGTCGAGGCGTCCAGCGCACGCCATGCCTCCGCCCCACAGACATCGGAACTGGCAGATCCCGTAATCACTCAATCGGGCCAGCGAAGCACCGCGGCGCGAGCGCTGCTCTTCCCCGCGGTCATCTTCCTTGCGGCGGCGCCCGGTTTCATCAGCATCGCGCCGAAGGCGGCCGGCATTGCGGCAA
>DATAFY010000428.1:0-3092 GCA_036257205.1 Steroidobacter sp.
TTCAGGTCGGCTGGCCGGAAATCGTGGCGCGCGCGCCGCACTGCCGTTTCAACAATTGCCTGCACCTTCGCGAACCGGGCTGCGCAGTGAGCAGCGCTGTGCAGGAAAATCTCCTTTCCAGGCGACGCTATGAAAGTTACCGGCGCTTGTTGAACATCATGCGCGGACTCGCCCCTGAGTACGAGCGCCGACGTTGACTGGGTTCGCGCCCGCGACTCCTCACGCCCGGCTACCCCAGGGAATGGCGGCCGGCCAGCGCGTGCGCAAGCGTGCCTCCATCCACGTACTCCAGCTCTCCGCCGACGGGCACGCCATGGGCGATCCGGCTAGGCTTGACCTTGCGCCTTAGTGCAAGCTCTGCAATGACATGCGCCGTTGCATCACCCTCAACCGTGGTGTTCGTCGCCAGGATGACTTCTCTGACCGCGCCCTCCGCCAACAGCTCATCGAGCTGCCCAAAGCCGAGTTCGTCGGGCCCGACGCCGTCGAGGGGCGACAGGTGCCCCATGAGGACGAAGTAGACGCCTCGATAGCTGCCCGATTGCTCGATCGCCGCAACGTCCGCCGGCGATTCGACCACGCACAGAAGCGAGCCGTCGCGGGCGGGTGAAGCGCAAATGGGACACAGCTCTGCGTCTGCGAACATCCGGCAGCGTCGGCAGCGGCCAACGCTCTTGACGGCCTGATGCAAAGCGTCGGCGAGCGCGCTTGCGCCCTCGCGATCCTTTTCGAGCAGATGAAAGGCCATGCGCTGCGCCGATTTCGGACCCACGCCCGGAAGGCAGCGCAAAGTTTCGATCAGTCGGATGAGCGAAGGCGGGTAGATCATGGGTCCGTCGTCACTAATCGCGCATCGACAGCTACGGTTAGAACGGCAGCTTCATTCCGGGCGGCAACTGCATCCCGCCCATCAGCGACGACATCTTTTCTTGGGTGGTCCGCTCTAACTTTTGCACAGCATCGTTGATCGCGGCGGCGATCAGATCCTCGAGCATGTCCTTATCGTCGCTGCTGATGATAGAGGGATCGAGAGACACGCGCCGCACTTCGTGCTTGCCCGTCATCGTGACCTTGGCCATGCCCCCGCCCGCCTCGCCCGTCACTTCGAGGGTTGCGATCTCCGCCTGGGCGCGCTGCATATTCGCCTGCAGCTGCTGCGCCTGTTTCATCAGGTTGCCGATGTTGCCTTTCATAGATGCTCCTGGGATTTGAAAGAGATCGCCGCCGCGTTCACAGCCGAACGTTTCGGAACTTATCGCTCGTTGGGACGCACCGAGTCGGGCTGCACCGTCGAGCCGAAGACCTCACGCATGGCGCGTACGTTAGGATCGTTTTCGATGGCGGCGCGCGCCTGCGTCAACCGATCTTCGGCCGCCGTCTTCTGCAGCCGCGCGGGGGTATGCGTCGCGGGCGATCCGACTGCGAACTCCAGGCGCACCGACTCCCCGTAGTAGGCGCTCAACGCCTGCGCCAGCTTCGCCTCCATCGCGGCCGTGCGGTAGTGCTCGCCTTCCGGATCAAGCTGCAGCTGCACCTTCGCCCCCTGCCTCGCGATGAGCACGCAATGCGCGGCGAGTTGTTTGGCCGGCCCCTGCAAATTGAGTCGATCCACGATCTGAGGCCAATCAGTCTCGCTGCGCGCGGGCGAGGGCCGAACGTTCTCGGCGAGCGCCGCTGGGGCCGCGGCAGAGCGCGCGGTTGCAGGCGCGGCCTTGGCGCTTGGGGCGGGCGTGCCTTGCGCCGGAGCGCTCGTCGGCTCGGCCGCGCTAAACGCCAACATTCGCAACAGCGTCATTTCGAAGCCCGCTCGTGCATCGGGAGCCAGCTCCAGATCACGCCGGCCGACGATCGCAATCTGGTAAAACAGCTGTGCGTCCTCCGGCGTCAGCGCAGCGGCAAGCCGTCGATAAGTCTCGATGTCCTCGGCTTCATCGAGCTGGAGGTCCGGCACGGCCTGCAATAGCGCAAGCTTCTGCAGCAGGGCTGCAAGCTCGGCGAGCACCTCGCGATAGTCCGGCGCGCGTTCGTCCAACTCGCTCACGCTTGCGATCACCCGGCGCGCATCATGCGAGATCAATGCATCGAGGATCGTGAAGACCTGTGAGCGATCGAGCGTGCCGAGCATGGTGCGCGTATCCGCCGCACTCAGCTTGCCGCCGGCGAACGCAACCACCTGATCGAGCAAGCTCAGCGCATCGCGCATACTGCCTTCCGCCGCCCGCGCGACCAAACGCAACGCGTCGGGCTCGCACTCGATGCCCTCGGCGGCCGCAATCTGAGTCAATCTGTTGTAGATGAGGCCGGGGGGAAATCGCTTGAGATTGAACTGCAGACAACGCGACAGCACAGTCACCGGCAGCTTCTGCGGATCAGTCGTCGCGAGCAGAAACTTGACGTGCGGCGGCGGCTCCTCAAGCGTCTTGAGCAGTGCGTTGAAGGAGTGCGTCGAGAGCATGTGCACTTCGTCGATAAGGTAGACCTTGTAGCGGCCTCGAGCGGGCGCGTATTGCACGTTGTCGAGCAGTTCGCGCGTGTCGTCGACCTTCGTCCGCGACGCGGCGTCCACCTCGATCAGATCGACGAAACGCCCCTCGTCAATTTCCCGACATGCGGTGCATTGTCCGCAGGGCGTGGGAGTCATTCCCGTCTCGCAGTTGAGCGATTTCGCCAGAATGCGTGCGATGGTCGTTTTGCCGACGCCGCGCGTGCCCGTGAACAAAAAGGCGTGATGCACGCGCCCGGTCTGCAGCGCATTCACCAACGCCCGCATCACGTGCTCCTGGCCGGCGAGCTCGCCAAAATTGCGCGGTCGCCACTTGCGAGCCAGAGCTAGGTAGGACATGTGGTGACTGAAGACCCGTAATTGGTGAGGATGGGGCAGCGGTCGAACTTTACCTCAGCCCGGCGCACCGCCCGAAGCCGCCCGTGCGCGCCGCTCACAAGCAATGCTTCGAGGTTCCGACGGCCCATGCGGCTCCAGCTCCACTAATCACCAGTCACAAGTCGCTAGCAAGAGGAGACGGCCCGCGCCGGCGCCTCTCCGGCGCCCGATATCACCGTTACCGTTGCTCCCTTCCGGGCCTGGCGGGGTT
>DATAFY010000429.1:0-1726 GCA_036257205.1 Steroidobacter sp.
CCTTCGCCGCGAGCTTGCGGATCGCCTCGTCGGTCTTGAGCCGCGGATGATTGTTGAGCGCGCGGCAGTTCGAATGCGTGATGGCAATGGGCTTCGGCGACAGCTCGATGGCGTCCAGCGTGGTCCGGTCGCCGCAGTGTGAGACGTCGACCAGCATGCCCACCTCGTTCATCGCCTTGATGATCTGCTCGCCGAAATCGCTGACGCCGCCGTCGACGCGGTCCGTGCTGCCGGAGCCGATCAGGTTCTGACTGTTGTAAGTCAGTTGCGCGCAGCGCTGCCCCAGCTGGTAGAACTTCTTGACGTCGCCGGGCTCGCGGAAATGCTCGGCATTCTGCACGCCCATGATGACGGCAACCTTGCGCTCCTTCTTCGCACGGTCGAGGTCCGGCGCCGTGCCGACGAGCGAGAACACATGCGCGTTGCGGCCGGCATACCCTTGCCAGGCTGCGATGAACGCCAGCGTCTCCTCGACAGCACTGGGTCCACCGGTGCCGATGGAGTTGTGAAAGGCCGTGATGCCGCTGGTACGAAAGTCGGCGGCCGTCTGCTCGCTGATCGGAGCCGCATACGCTTCGGGTTTGAAGTCGATCTTCAACGGCGCAAGCATGTCGATCACCAGCGTGCGCTCGACGATCTTCATCGCGCGCGCCGAGTAGCGCGGCGCACTCGCACCGAACGCGCGGTAGCGGCCGATGTTGAGCATCGGCAAGCCGAACGTCGCAACGCTGGTGGCGATCGCAGCCTGCAACACGCGCCGGCGGGTCAAGTGCTCGGAATGCGTTTTGGACATGACGCCTCGCTTGGAATTTTCGTGGGTTGAATCGTAGAGGAGGCCGCCCCGGAGGCCGGGCAGACTATGTCGAGCGGTCGCATGGGGCGGGTGGACGGCTTATTTCTAATCCGGACAATTTTTTCTCATTGTATCGTTCTCCGCTCAGATTGCTACAGGGCTTCGGCGCCTGAGCCCGCGCCTCTCTTATGCAGCAGCCGCCGCGCTTGTCCGCGAGCTCGATCCTGTGTGCCCGCGAGACGGATACATTCTCGAATGCACGATGGCTCTGCGCATCGCTTCCTCCTGGTCAACCAAGCCTGACACTCGACTCGCGCGCGCCAAGAAAATTTTTTGCACGACTGTGAGGGAATCAGTCGCGACGTCGCAGGTTGCAACGATTACTCGCACGCGTGCGCGTGCTGCACGAGCGCTGGGAAAATCACTACGCGCGCAACTGTTGACACAGCAATTGAAAGTGTTAAACCGACGCTCCGTTGACGGGGTAGTTCGCGAAGACACGGGGTAATTCGCGAAAAATAAGGAGCGCCATCATGAGCCGATCTCTCGCGTTCAGTGCTTCGCTATCGTTCGCTTTAGCGTTGTTGTGGAGCTCTGCTGCTGCCTCGCAAGGCACAGCGGATGCCGAGCGCCACTACGACGCACGCATCGACTACAACGCTGCATTCATCGCCTCGCAACGCGTCCTGCCCGGGCAGACGAGCAAAGCGTTCGTTGCCAACCTCGAGGAAGCTTCGGTCGAAGCGGATGCCGCCACGGGCGCGGTCAGCGCGCTGACCAGCCAGAGCGGCTATCTGACCGACAAGGCGAGCGGCACGCCGCAGACGCTCGCGATGAACTTCGTGCGTAACAACGTCGCGGCGCTCGGTCTCGAAGCGGGCGACCTGCAAGGTTACGCAGTCACGGACGTCGTCTACTCGAAAATTACCGGCG
>DATAFY010000597.1:0-2768 GCA_036257205.1 Steroidobacter sp.
CGAATGGGCAGTCCAGCGTGCTCGCTACATGACGCTGGAAACCATCGCCCCGTCGATGATCCGATCGTCAACCTGCCCGCTCTGGCAGAATGATCAATCCGGCCTGTGTCGGTGATCGCCGTTGGCCACGGCGAGCTACACCACTCCCAGGGACACGATCCAACTACTGCGCGCGGTGCCGACGTCAGCGGGTCGTATACTCCATCATGTCCTCTTTAAGGTCACCGCGACGGAGGTTAGGCGAGGCACCCGTCTCTGCGCCTGCGCAGCTAGCTAGTTTCTGTCGCAGAATGCAGGATATCACGTAGAAATCGATATTTCTTGCGGGTTTTTGGGCAATTTGTTTGCTTGATCGTATATGTGCGTTATGGCACACGTTTCACATGAAACAAGCCGCATCCGAATCACCTACCGATGTCATGCATTGTCTGCAGAGCGAGGCGGCGGGACTTTGGCCGGCGGTTTTGGGCTCGCTGAGCTTGCGGCGCAGTCCGTGCATTCGTGAGGACTGTCCGGCCTGTTCGTCTGGTGAGCAACATCAGAGCTACGTCCTGTATGGTCGGGTGAGCGGACGGCGTATTGCGGTTTACGTTCCCGAAGAGCTCGTGCCCGAGGTGCAGCGTTGCGTGGACAATGGGCGCGCCCTGCAGGAACTGCTGCAGCAGGCTGCGCCGCGCTACGTCAAGGCCTTGAAGCGCGAGCGGGCGAAGGCTGCGAAGGGCGAGAAGAGCTGAGCCGTGTCGAGAGCGGCGGTGCTTCAGATCAGTTTTGCCGATTGGGAATTGATGCGGCAGGGCATCCATCTGGAGCCGCTGCTGCAGGCTATCTCCAACTTTCTTGACGACCAGCACATCATGATTGAGCGGGTGCGGCGCGACCTGGTCCGCGGCCTGAAGAAGCCTGGCAGCGGTCGCGGCGGATTGACGCCGCAACAGATCCTGCGCTCGCTGGTTCTCATGCGCGTCAAGAACTGGGACTATCGTGAGCTGCGCGAGCGGATCGCCGATGGACTGATGCTGCGCCAGTTCGCCGACTTCTACTGCGGGCCGGTCCCCAAGCACGATGCGTTCCAGCGCGGCTTCACGCGGCTGACAGCGGAGACACTCAGAGCGGTCAATGACCTGGTGGTTCGGGCGGCGGTCGGTCTCGGGTTGGAGGACGGCACGAAGCTGCGTGTCGACACCACGGTGGTGGAGACCGACATTCATCATCCGACCGACAACACGTTGCTGTGGGATGTGGTGCGCCTCGTCACCCGCTGGGTCGGGCGGTTGGCCAAAGCGCTGGAATGCCGACGGATCAAGGGCTTCCGCGATCGCACGCGGTCGGCGCGGCGCCGGATGCAGGAGATCCAGCGCATGACGACGAAGCAGCGCCACGCGCAGCAGAGCGCAACATATCGCGCACTGATCGGCATTGCCGAGGAGGTCGTAGAGAGCGCGCGAATGGCTGTGGAGAAGACCAGCCGGAGCGGCAAAGACATGCTCGCCGATCTCGCCATTGTACACATCCGGCAACAGATCGAGCATTATTGCGGTCTGGGAAGCCGTGTGATCGATCAGGCGCGCCGCCGTGTGCTCGAGGGCGAGCAGGTTCCCAACGCCGATAAAATCTATTCCATCTTCGAGCCCCATACCGACCTGATCAAGCGCGGCAAGGTGCGCACGCCCATCGAGTTCGGCCACAAGGTGTTCCTCGCCGAGAGCGCGCAAGGCCTGATCACGCAGTATGAAGTACTGAAGGGGAACCCCGTTGACGAGATCCATGTGACGCCTTCCCTGCAGCGCCACAGGAAAGCCTTTGGTCGGGCGCCGGAATTATATGGCTCGGACCGCGGCTTCTTCAGCGAGCAAAACGTAACCGCATGTGTGCAGGAGGGCGTCAAAGTGGTGTGCATTCCGCAGCGCGGCGGCAACAAAACTTCGGAACGCGCAGCCTACGAGAAGAGCGCTGACTTCAAGGCCGGCCAGCGCTTTCGCGCCGGCATCGAGGGCCGCATCTCGGTCCTGTTCCGAGGTCGCGGAATGAAGCGCTGCCTCGCCGAGGGAATCGAACGATTCGAATTGTGGGTGGCCGCCGCCGTGCTCGCCAACAATCTCATGACCGTTGCGAGGCTGTCGACCAAGCGATCGGCGCGCAGACGAAAAGCCGCGCCACAACCTTCAGCCGCGTGATAGACCGAGCCGCCCCTCTCACGCGCGTCCTCCTGATATCCCTCGCTCCATTCTGAAGCTGCGTCGAAAATGATCTGCAAAGAGCTGGCGAATGCCGCCAGCTCTTGCTAACTTGTGCCCAATTTATCGGCACAACTGATCTGTCGCTCGCCGAAACGACGCATTTTGCGACAGAAACTAGTCTAACGCTTGGTGCCCGCGACGCGAGACGCGGCTCGCCCTCACAGTATGAACCGCTCACCGCGTCCAATTCGTCATCCCGCAACACGCGGTCAGTCTTGGCGTTCTCGCCCTTGCTCATTGCGTTCAGTGGCTCTCGCGACAAAAGGTGGCCTCTCTCGATCTTGCTCATTGGTCCTCTGCCTGTTCAGTGGCTCTCGCAACAAAAGCGCGCCACTCAGTTTGCATTGCCGGGTGGCCAACTCAGCGCCGACCCCAAGAGCCCACAACACTGTACGTTACGACTGGCGAGCCTTCGTAATCGAGCATGGTGACGGTTTGGCTCGCTGGGCGGTGGGCGCCACCAGTCACGCCTTCGTACTCGAGGAAGATTGCGCCGCCTCCGACCAGGTCGAGTTCGGCTGCGGTTAACTC
>DATAFY010000622.1:0-2957 GCA_036257205.1 Steroidobacter sp.
GGTGCTGGAGATTGATCACCAGCGCAAACGAATCGCTCTCACCATGCGACTGGAGGACTCGGCGCCGCGTGCGCGCGACGCCGGCGCTCCTGGACGCGGGGATCAACGAGGGCAGAAATCAGTTCGCCGTGAACTTGAGCCGCAAGCCGCCGGCGCGATGGCGGAAGCGCTCGCGCGGGCGTTCAAACGCACGTGAAATCCGGCGGATAGCAAGGAGGCAGCGAGCTAACGCCGTCTCGCATCGGGCGCCCGCGTCCGTGATGCGCTATCCCCTCTACTGTCGCCAACTGCGCGCCCGTGTTCGCGCGAGGACTGACGCTAGTTCGGTACAGCGTCTCGCGGCGCCGAGCGGTATTCATTGGCGGGCGCCCGCGACCGAGTCTCGGCGGGGGAGGAGTGCGGTCGTTCCCGCACCGGTGCGCTCTGTCGATCCGGACGGCTAGACCACTCCTTATCCGGCGCGTGCGATCGAGTTTCAGGCTCCAGGGAGAGCGGTCGTTCTCTGGGCGGGGCGAAATCGCGCTCTCGCGGAGCCGGCTGAGAGCGGGAGGGACTTACTCGTTCCGCTCGTATGCCCTGCTGTACGCGCGGCTGCACCTCGAGGCGCTCCGACGTGGTGGAGTGCAGTCGCTGCGTGGGCGGCCTCGAGCGCATTGGCGCCGAGGGGTCCTGCGCTCTGGCGGGCTCATCTGCCTGTCTCGGATGCTCAGAAGGCGAGACGCGTTGGCCCCGCATGCGAGCGGTGTCGTCATTCCCACGCACGTGGTCCCGTGCGCTGCGGTCAAGACTCTGCGCATCGAGGCGTCCAGACCTTCGGATGATCCCAGGCGTCTCATTGCTGCGCTCCACGCCTTCTAGGTTCCGGCCTTTGACATCGCCAGTGGGCCCGGCCGGTCGAAAGTCGCCTCGGCCCTTTGGATTCTCGAGCAGTCGTGAGCGGCTGACCGGGCGTCCGCCGTTATTCTCGATAGCACGGCGTTCAGCCGTGAAGTCGACGCGCTCAGCTCCTACGCGACGCGCGACCCGCTCTCGAGCTTGCCGGCTGGCCGGACTGTCATACCGGTTCTCGCGCGGCGCTCCCGCAAGCACGCTTTCTCTGTAAGGTGTGATCGCAGGCGGACGCGGGTCATCGCGCCAGCGATGAACGTCTGCCTGCGAAAGCCGCACGCGACGGCCGCCGATCGGCCGCCCGCCCACGAACTCGTCTCGTTGCACGGCGGTCACTGCGTGCGCATGCCCGCGATAGCGATGGTGCGGAGCATAGTCACGGCTGTATACGTTCGTGATATAGGCATTGTTGAGGATGACCGTGTTCGAGACGTTCACCTGGCGAATGTACCTTGGCGTGTAGCGATAGCCAGGCACATAAACCTCGTAGGGCGCCAACGGATACCAGCCGATCCCGCCGCCGAAAGAAACGGATACGCTCGCCGACGGTCCGCCTATCCATGCGACGAGCGCCGGCGCGTAGAGCGGGCGTAGATGTCGCGGCCCCGGAACCCAGCACCAGCGATGGTGTAGGGACACCCATCGGCCATAGTGGAAGGGCGCAAAGCCCCAACGTGCGTCATCGATCCATGTCCAACCCCATGGTGAGACCCACGCCCAGCGGCCGAAGCGATAGGGAGCCCAATCGTCGACGACGTACAACGGTCGCCACACGTGACCGTATTCGCGGTCGTGGAGCCACTCGCCTTGGTCGTCGAGGTCTTCATAGCCGATCATGTCGCGAGACACATAGCGCGCGGATTCAGCCTGATTCGCACGCCGGTCGCGATCATGCGCCCACGCTTCAAAAGGCGTACGCGGCGGAATCGAACTTATTTGGGCGCTGAGCGACTCCAGCCCGCTGAAGACAACTTGCTCGTTCTCCCCAACCGTGTAGCGCTGCGAGCCGCCAGTCGCTTCAGCCTCGCCGCTGCGCGTCTTGACCACCGTACGATCGTTTTTCGGATCGACCTCGATGTGATACTCGCCAACTGTTCGCAACTGCACTGCGGCGTTTGGCGTCTCGACTTTGATCGTCTCGTGCTCGACAGTTTGGCGCACGCGGATGGTCGCTGCGCCCTCGACGAGGCTCATCTGCATGACATCGTCGTCCAGCTCGATGAAGCCGAATTGCGTGTTCTGATCCAGGTATATGGCGGCCGACCCGACTTGCAGCTCGGCGCGTCCGTTCACGCCCACCGACAGCCGGTCCTCGCTGGTTATCGGCCGATTCAGCACGGCTTCGGCCCATTCTTCCGTGCCTGCGGGGGCAAAGGAAACCTCGCCGTCAATCAGACTCAGGCGCGCGACGCGTCCGGGAGGGTCGACTTCGTCGTCCTGAGCATTGGCAGTGGCGCTGATCGCGCCTGCCAGGGCGATGAGAACGATGAGCCAGCGTGTGGAAGGGGCGTCTCGGTTCATTACGCGTTATCCCACAAATCAGGACGCTGCCATCATCCCGCCGGCTCAGTGAACTGCCGGTGAATGCGTCGGCGCGGCTGCATACATAATAATCTACTCATGAAAAGGCGGATCGTCGGATTTGGCGTGGATGAGGCGGCAGACCGCTTTGCACTCCTTGAGTGCGGTCATCGACAACATGTCCGTCACAAGCCTCCCTTCGTGAATCGCGCATGGACCCTGACGGAAGCGGGGCGGCGGCGCATGCTTGGGCGGACGCTGAACTGCGTTCTTTGCAATCAAGCGCTCGAGGACTGGTTTGCGCTGTCGCTCGGCGACGCGCTAACGGCCGACAGTCGCCTGAGCGAGATCGAAACGGCCTGTAGGGACGCGTTTGGCGCCGCGGGAAATTCTGCGGCAATGGCGGCGCTAAAGCGGCACGACACCGAGGCCTCACTGCACTGCGAAGTAACCGTGTACTTCTCGCCGGCCGCCGCGGCTGTGGCGGAACGATTCGGCGCCTGGCGGTGTCCCCGACCTCGACGGGCGCATTTGGACCTGCTCGCGGG
>DATAFY010000057.1:0-6258 GCA_036257205.1 Steroidobacter sp.
GCCGATCGGGGCGCTCCCATACACGCCGAATGAGCTCAGATCGAACAGCTGATAGCGCGGCAGGCGCGAGTCCCACAGCATCGGCAAGTACGAGGACAGAAAGAAGAAGACGAAGAAGGAGATGATCCTTTTCACTCGCCAGCTCGGCAGTTTGGGCAGATCTCCCGCCGTCCCGATCGCTCCCAGAGATCAGTCCCGCATACATGGCGATCACGATCAGCGAAATAGGATTCAGCAGAATTTCCAGCGGCGTAGGCACAGTGTGTACTCCCCATGGCGACGCACGAATCTCGCCTGGGGAGTCTCCAGTCCTGGCGTCAATGCGGTAATGAGCCTCCCGTGATTTCAGCGTGAAAGCCTGCCCGAGCGTTCTCAGGCATTGCGAGCCCAACCCCACGTTTCCGAGTCTCCAATCCCAAGCACTCACGCCCGCACCCAACCTCCAATGCTGATCGAGCCAGCCCCGAGCTCCTTGGCGTCAGGCATCACTATTCAGTCAGTGGCGCAGATCCATCCACCAGTTCTTGCGAAAATTCGCCTTTGGACGAAAATCGCAGGGTGTTGAACAAGGGCCCGGAGAGTTTGCCTTTGAGTTGGTAGGCGACTTTGCCGGTCTGGCCGGACCGAAGCACTTCCATGGCGCCCTGGAACACTCGGAGCGCCGAGACGCTGACGGGCACGGCGATCACGCTCTCGCCGAAACGCGGCACACTGCCCATCGTGTCGCTGACACCGGTCGCGAGATTCTGGCCTTCCACCTCGAGCGTGAGGTAAACCCCGTTGTAATCGATCGGTGCGTCGTTCGGATTCTGCACACGGAGTTTGACGAGCATGCGCAATTCCAGGCCTTGGCCCTGCAACGGTTCGATTCCGACTACGTAGACCTGCACGGGGTCGTGTCGCGGAATATTGGCGCACCCGCATGAGACAAGCAGCGCCGCGGTGAGCCAAATATCGCTGAGGGTGCGCAGCATCGAAAAACGGATCTCCATCCTCAGCGCTCCGATCTTTGCGCCGAAGGCTTGCTTGCTTCGAACAGATTGAAGGCCGTGTTGACCAGCGCAAGATGCGAAAATCCTTGCGGGAAGTTGCCGACCATACGGCCCAGTCGAACATCGTATTGCTCGGCGAGCAGTCCGACGTCATTTCCCACGCCGAGAAGTCGTTCGAACAGCGCCTCCGCGTCCGCCCGCCGGCCGCACATTGCATAGGCGTCCGTAAGCCAGAAGCTGCAGGCCAGAAACGCGCCTTCTCCGGGCGGCAGGCCGTCCTCGGCGATCTGCGTGTCGTATCGCAGGACGAATCCGTCGTGCAGCAACTCCTTCTCGACCGCGCGTATCGTGCCGTCGATCCTGGGATCCTGCGGCGGCAGAAAACCGAGCGGAGGGATCAGCAGCAGACTCGCATCGAGCCGGTCCGAACCATAGGACTGAACGAAAGTGTTCCGGCGCGCGTCGTAACCGCGCTCACAGACCTGTTGGTGGATACGCGCGCGTACTGCGCGCCACTGATCGACCGGACCGCGCAACCCGAAGCGCGTCGCGTCTTTGATCGCCCGGTCGAAGGCGACCCATGCCATGATCTTTGAATGCGTGAAATGTCGCGCGGGGCCGCGCATCTCCCAGATCCCGGAGTCGGGCTGCTCCCAGACTTCCGCCAGATGCGCCAACACCTCGATCTGCACGGCCCATGCTGTTTTCGTCGTTCGTAGACCCCCCTCACGCGCCTGATGCAGCGCGTCCATGAGTTCGCCGAACATATCGAGCTGCAATTGCGCGTGTGCATCGTTGCCGATACGCACTGGCCGCGAATCCTCGTAACCTGCAAGCCACGTCAGTTCGAGCTCGGTCAGGCGCCGCTCACCTGCGAGGCCGTACATGATCTGCAACTGACGCGGGCTGCCCGCGACCGCGCGCACGAGCCAGTCGCGCCAGCGAGTGGCTTCCTCGTAGTATCCGGCGTTCATGAGCGCGAGCAGTGCGAGGGTCGCGTCGCGCAGCCAACAATATCGATAGTCCCAATTACGCACCCCGCCGATGCACTCCGGCAAAGAAGTCGTCGGCGCCGCCACGATGCCCCCAGTCGGAGCGTAGAAGAGGGCGCGCAGCGTAATGAGCGAGCGCTTCACCGCCGCCGACCAGCGCCCGGCCGGCCGGCCTTTCCCCAACCATTCGCGCCAGAAATCCTCGGTGTCCTTAAGAGCCTTGTCCGGATCGATGGGCGGCGGCGGCTCGAGATGCGAACGTGCGTATGTGAGCATGAACGAAACCTGCTCGCCGCCTTTGACGGAGAAGTTCGCTACGCTCTTAAGGTCCTGTCCGCGCATTGGCGCGCAGGTGCGCAGAATCGTCATATCCGGTCCGGCGATCGCACGCCATACGCCGGGTGCAAGCTTCGTGACCCAAGGCACCGACGCCCCGTAGCCGAAACGAAGCACGAGCTCTGTGTGCATGTCGACCTCGCCGCGTTCGCCGATCACGATCCTGACCACGTCGGATGTGTTGCCCCGCGGCGGCATGAAGTCGAGGACCCGCGCGGTCCCGGAAGAGGTGTCGAAGCGCGTCTCGAGAACGAGCGTTTCGTCCACATAGCGGCGACTGATCCGCGCTGCGGGATCACGCGAGGTCAGCAACCATCTTCCGTTTGAGGCATCGCCCAGCAGGGCGGCGAAGCAGGCGTCGGAGTCGAACCGCGGCCAGCACAGCCAATCGATCGAACCTGCACGGCTTACGAGCGCCGCAGATTCGCAATCGCCGATCAATGCGTAGTCTTCCAGCGGAACGGCCATCGCTGCGCCTTGGAAATGCTCGACAAAGCAGTGCTAAAAGCCCGGCAGACCGTGAATCGTTCCCTGCGTCGACGGCGATTGGAATCGGCTGTTCTAAGCAGAAGCGCTGACCCGCCCCCGGCATCCGTTTGCGGAGAATTAACATGTGGGAGCGGACAAAGAACGAACGCCAGTCGGCAGCGGTCAGCCGCAGTCGCCCGTGCTGCCGTTGGGCGACCTGAATCTGGTACATCAGCCATATCAGAACAACGAGGCGGGAAGCGTGCGAAACTCGGCGCGCACGCGCCCGGCTCAATGAGGCGTTTGTCGATGCGGTCGGCGCGAACTGCTCGTTGCGCGCCCGCACCCCGAGCCACGCGAGTCCCGAAAGCGGCAACGTGCCATGGCCGGGCCCGCGCGGAGCGCGAGCTGTCGCGCGGCGCTCACCACACACCGCGATTTCAAACCAGCGTCTTTCGGAACTACTGCGCGCAGGAGGCGTTGGCCACATGTACGGCGGCTTAGGAGCGGAAGTTCTAAACGGTCGCCGATCGCTGCCACCCAGCACAACTACGCCGAGAAGCTAAAGATGCTTGCAGGACAAATGATCACAAAGCATCCCGATGCGAGCGGGAGCGTCAGCGACAAACTTGTTCGCTGCATCGAGCAATGTTTTGAATGCGAGCAGACGTGCATCAGCTGCGCCGATGCGTGCATTGCTGAGAAGAACGTTGACCAACTTAAGCAGTGCATCCGTCTGAGTCTCGACTGCGCGGACGTCTGCGGAGCCGTGGGCGCGCTCAGCTCGCGGCGCACAGGATCGAACGAGACCGTCTTGCACGCAGCGCTCGAGCTGTGCGCGATCACGTGTACGCGCTGCGCAGAAGAATGCGAGCGCCACGCAAGCAAACATGAGCATTGCCGTATCTGCGGCGAAGCGTGCCGGCGCTGCGAGCGCGCCTGCAGGGATGCAATGGCAGATATTGGAGCGGGAGCGGAGGTGCACTAATGCGTCGCGCGCGGAGGTGAATTGACGGCTTGGCGACCTGCAGCCGGCAGGTCCTTTGCATCTCCTGCGGTTCAATCTCGCGATCAGCGGCGACGGCCTCTCGGGCGCCTATCTCTCGCCTGTGAGGGCGATCGCGCGCTCGTGCTCGATGACCGCGTTGGCGAAGCGGCGGCGTTCGCCGGCGAAGTCGCAGGCGGAACGCGCATCGCCCTTTGCATAACGACCGCGCCTGCCTTCAATTTCACAACTCTCTTCGGTTCATCGGGACCGACCGCTAGGATGTACGTCCGCCCGTGCCGTAGCGCAGCGCAGCCGAGAGACATCGCGCAGATCGAACCTAACCTTCGCGAGGCGAACTAGACGGGCGAGCAGGAGGGTAGCAGCATCCGCGCCATCGAGTCTCCCGCCATTGTCTAGCGCATGGGCGTGCATCCGTGCGGAGGGGGAAACATGGCTGCCGCTCAGGTCGATTCAATCCGCTCAGTGATCGCCGACGCGCTCGCGCTCGCCCCGCTGCTCGAGGAGAGCGCTCTGGAAGCCGAGAAGCAGAGAACGATGCCGCGCAACATCGTCGACGCGTGCGTCGCGGCCCGTGTCTTCAATCTCGCGCTGCCAAAGTCGCTTGGTGGGCGCGAGTGCGATCCGTTGACCATCATCCGCGTGATCAAGAGACTGTCGCACGCTGACGGGTCCGGCGGATGGACCGCCATGATCGGGAACACGACCATGTTCACGGCATGGCTCCAGCCGGAAGTCGCGCGGGCAATCCTTGCGCAGCATCCAGGCGCTGCAATGGCGGGCTTGCTCATGCCTGCCGGTACAGCGGTTCCGGACGGCGACGGCGGGTTCATTGTCTCCGGACGTTGGCCGTTCAACAGCGGCGCCCCTCACGCGGCTTGGTTCTGCAGCGGGATCATGGTGATGGACGGCGATCAGCCGCGCATGGATCCGTCCGGCCGGCCCGACTGGAGGCTGGCGTTCTTCCCCGCGTCGGACGTCGAGATGATCGATACGTGGCACGCCGCCGGCCTGAAAGGCACGGGCAGTCACGACATCGCAGTCAAAGACCTTCGCGTGCCCGAGGAGCGAACTGTCGCAGCATTCTTCGGTCCCGCTCGACACGAGGGGCCGCTTTACCGCATGACGCTGTGGAGCTTGCTGATGACCTTTATGGCTGGATTCCCCCTCGGCCTCGCCCGTCGTGCGCTCGATGAGTTCAGTGCGCTCGCCAAGCGCAAGTCGCGTTCGCTGGAAGGCGCCGTGCTCGCCGACGACGCAGCCATTCAGGTGGATGTGGCTCGCGCCGAAGCAGACCTTCAGGCCGCGCAAGCATTCGTGTTCAGCGCGTTCACCGATGCGTGGAACACCTTGTGCGAAGGCAGCGAGAACTCGCTGGAGGAACGCACGCGCATGACGATGTCGGTTTTGCATGCAATCAGGGCCTGCACGCGAGTGGTCGACGTCGCATTCCACCGCTGCGGCGGCAGCGCGCTCTACGACACAAACCCGCTGCAGCGTTGCTTCCGCGACATTCATGCCGCCGGCCAGCACATCGCCTTCAGCCTCGACACGTGGAAACGCGTCGGGAAATCGCTGCTCGGGATCGAACAGTCGACCTTCATGCTCTGACCCGCCGAGAACGGCGGCCGACGATTCGCAAGAAAGCGAAGTCAGGAAGGCGGGTCTGGAAAGGGAGTCGTGCCGGTGCAAAGCCTCCTACGCTTTCCTGCGAGACGTTCTCCTGCCGAACGTGTCCATGCGATCGCGCTGGCTTTAGTGCCGCGCGGCGTCGTTCATCCCGGCGTCTGCAGCCTCTCCATGCAGTGCAGTCTGCTCGTTCCGGTGATCCAGTTCCGTGTCTCTCCCAACTTGTGCTGAACTTGCAACCATGTGCTAAGGACACGGACTTTCTTATGGCTAGACGACGCGAGTCGATTCTCGAGGTCTTCTTTGTCTTACCGTGGTGGGCGAGCGCCATTGCTGCACTGAGCAGTTATCTGCTGCTCACGTACGCTGCTCCGGCGTACTTCTCAGGCAACGTGTACACGTCCGCATTGGGATCTGCTGCGAAGGCTTTCGCGCCGTTGGTTGCGACGGTTTTCATGGCGACCGCATTGGCTAGCTGGACTCGTAGCTTATTCATTGCGCGCAAATTCAATTCCCAGAACGGCATCGATGACATTCGCAAGCTTTCGTGGCGGCAATTCGAATCGATCGTCGGTGAAGCGTTTCGCAGGCGCGGATATTCGGTCATCGAGAGTGGGGGCGGCGCCGATGGCGGCGTCGATCTTGTCCTTCGTAGGCACGGCGGCAAGTTCTACGTCCAGTGCAAGCAATGGAAAGCGTGGAAGGTCGGCGTGAAACCCATTCGCGAGCTGTTTGGCGTGATCACGGCCGGTGATGCGCAAGGCGGGTTTTTCGTGACATCCGGTGAGTACACGCACGAAGCTCGTGAGTTCGCGACAAGCGCCGCGATTAAGCT
>DATAFY010000070.1:0-9264 GCA_036257205.1 Steroidobacter sp.
TGGCTTCGGAAAAACTCAACTGGCGCAGCAGAATGTCGGCGCGTCGCGTGAAGCCATGCAGCGAATTGCGCAGGGCCGGCAACATGGTGTCGGCGGCGCTGTGCAGCCGGCTCTCGATTTGGTTCAGTACCTGCACGTAGACGGAATCGCGCGGGCCGGTGATCAACTCGGGCGCGAGGCGGCGTAGCTCGCGCTCGACGGCAGCCTTGGTGTCGCGACGCTGTGCGCGCGCACGACGCAGCAGTCCATCCAGTTCCTCGCGGTACTTGATGACGCTGTCCTCGGAAAAACGAACCGCCAGGTCCGGCATGAAACGCTTTTCCATGAAATCGAAAAATTCGTCCGACGCGCGCTGCACGAGCTGCTGCGCTTCGACATCGCGCAGCAGTTCGCGCTTGCGCTCTTCCAGCTCGGCGATGACGTCGGAAAAATCCGCGACGATTCGTTCGGAATATTCGTAGGCATCGAGCAGGTCGGACGCTTCGTGCTCGGGCTTGTCGAGGAACGAACGCAGCGCATTGCACGTATTGCGGGTGTTGCGATGGCGCGTGCGGAACCGTCCGCCTTCCAGTTCGTGCATGGGCTGCGCGAACAGCCGGCCGGTGCGCGAGAACGCATACGTGCTGGTCAGCGTTACTTCGTCGACATGCCGTTCGAGCCAGCCGTATTCGAGCAGCAGGTTCAACATCCAGCCCGCCTGCTCGCGGTCGCCGCGCACGGGCAGCACGGCGTCGTCCTCTGATGCATCGAGCACCGGCGTGCGGGTGATTGCTTCCTGGAACACTTCCATCACCAGATCGCGCTGCACGATCCGGCTGTAGTCCGCCAGAGAGCTGTACAGGCGCGCATATAGTGCGCGCAAGCAAGCCATCACCTGCTCGCGGTACTTGCCGGTGAGCGGGCGGAAGAAATGCAGGCGGTCGGCGCTGAAGAAGGCGGCGTCCATGCCGTCACTCCGCCGGCGTCAATAGGCCGACGGTTGGAAAGTACGACCGATACCGGCGCGAATCGCGCGTCAGGATTCCGCAACGCTGTACGGCAGCGTGTGCCCCGATAAAGAAATCCGGGAGCACGTTCTGCTTGTTGCCGCCTTCGCGACGGTAGCGAACGAATGCCTTGCCTGCCAGGAACAGCGAGGGTCGGGGCAACTCCAGAAAACGCAATTCCATTCGCTCGACAGCAGCATCGAGCGCTTCGACTGCCTCGAACATCAGCGACAACTCGGCATAGATGACCGGATTGATGGCCAGCTCGTGCACCTTCGATTGGGCGCGAAGTTGCCCAATCGACCAGTCAGCCCACCGTGGATCATCCTGCAGGACATCAACCAGCACATTTGTATCGACGATCAGCACGGAGTCAGCCGCGCAGCAGGGCCATCAACTCGTCTGTGCGCCAACGGATCTGTGCCTTGCCGCGAACCGCATCGAAGCGATCGCGCTTGGGCGGGGCCTTGCCGCCACTGCGGCGCACGACCACTTCGCCGGCAGCATTCACGGCGAATTCAATCGCGCTGCCCGGACCTATTTGCAGCGCCTCGCGCACTTTCTTGGGAATAGTGACCTGGCCCTTGGATGTAAGCATGGTTGCCATCTCCAACCCTCAAGGTATTACCTTTAAACTAAGTGTAATACCCCGCCTGCAAAAAGAAAGCCCCGCTTGCACGGGCGGATAAGGGAATTCAAAACACGGGGGATTCGTAGTGGCGGACGCTCATTTCCCGAAGACAGGGTTTGTCACTTTGCCTCACAAACGCACAGCGTCCTATGACTAGGTTTCCTTAAGGACAATCCTCCGGACTCCTCCCCGGTAGATTTCCGGTAGACGCTAGACCGGCCTTTTCCGCAGGAATTCGGACGGACGATGGCCTCTCATGCCTTCTCGCTCGCCTCAACCGGCGGCGGAACATACGAAATCCCGCATCCCCCCAGGCCGCAATACCCACCCGGATTCTTTGCAAGGTATTGCTGGTGGTATTCCTCCGCGTAGTAGAACTCGGGAGCGTCGAGAATTTCCGTCGTAATTGGGCCGTATCCGGCGCGCTGCAGTCGTTCGGCGTAGTTTTTCTTGCTGCACTCGGCAGCCTCGCGCTGTACGTCGTCGTAAACGTAAATCCCTGAGCGATATTGCGTGCCTACGTCAGCGCCCTGCCGCATACCTTGGGTGGGATCATGCGATTCCCAAAACGTCTTCAGTAACGCGTCGTAGCTGATCTGCTGCAGGTCATACACGACCCTGACCACTTCATTGTGGCCCGTGTACCCCGAACAGACCTCCTCGTACGTGGGATTTGGCGTGAAGCCGGCGGCGTAACCGACTGCGGTGCTGTAGACGCCGGGCAGTTGCCAGAATTTTCTTTCCGCACCCCAGAAACATCCCAGCCCGAAGAGGGCGAGCTTCGTCCTGTCCGGAAACGGAGGAACGATGCGGTTCCCGTTTAACGCATGTTGCTCGGGAACGCGCATCGGCGTCGCGCGACCGGGCAGAACGTCCGCGCGATCGGGCATCACGGCTTTCTTGCGGAACGAGTACATAGGCGCCTCGGGTCGTTGGCGGGTGGCGAGCAGCAGGGAGAGAGTAAGGAACAGCGATGCGCTAGAGCAATGGATGCAATCAGGTCTGCCCTCGCATCCCGCGGTGCAACCTCGTTTTGCGACGGCGCTGCCATGATGACGGCGACCGCGGCGTAGCGCTCCCCTCTGTCCGATCGGGCCGCAGCGTACGCTAATCTTTGCCGCGGTTACGAGACGATGAAGAAATACGAGCGCACTGAGAATGAATTGTGATCAATCGCTCAGGCTGACGAGCGCAACTGGCGGGCGTGGCAGAACCGCGCCGCCGCAAGCTCGGGCTCAAGTCGACCAGGCGATCAGGGATATTCAGCGCGGGCTGCAGCTCAAGCCGGATTCGAGGAATTGCAGAAGATCCTAGCCATCCCGGCTATCAGAAACTCCAGCACGAACGGATGAGTCAGCTGCTCGAGTTGTAAGAGTCCAGCCAACTCGAGATCACGCGGCTACCGCCTCATCCAGGCTCATGAATCCCGGCGCCTCGGCAGCACGCCTGCATTCGCGCGGCGTCACGCCATGGAACCGGCGCAACGCCCGAAACAGAGTGGACCGAGAATCGAACCCAACCTGCCTGACGATTTCCTCAACGGCGAGATCGCTGCTGCGCAACAGGCGAGCCGCGACGCTCGTGCGCTTGCGTTGCAGGTACTCATGGGGCGTCACGTCGTGAATGTGCTTGAACAGGCGCAAAAAATGGTGGCGCGAGAGGAAACCCGCCCGAGCCATGTCGCTGAGCATTAAAGGCTTGTCGTAGTTCGAATGAATGAAGTCCGTTGCGAGCAGCACGCGGCGGAGGATCTCGCGCCGAGTCGCCGTGCGTCGCACCGGGACCGCGTGGGCCCGAGCGATGAGCTGCCGATGCCGCGAAAGCATGCGCTCGAGAAGGAATGCGAGCTGTTCTTCATACCAGAGCGGGTCTTCGAGGCCCATATCGCAATGGCGGCGGATGAACAACAACACGGGCGTCACGCCGCGGTCGTGGGGCTGCAAATGAGGCACGAATGGCAGCGCAGGGGCGAAGGCGCCCTCTCCGCTGTCGAGCAACCGATCCTCGCTCGTGACCAGCGATGCGAGCGCTTCCTCGGGCATTCCCGGGCGAAAGAGGATCGTGAGCGCCTGAACTTCCTGAGGCCCACGAATGCGCACGTGCGTCGGGCCGCTCGTCACAATGAGCCAGGTATCATCGTCCACCGCGAGCCGCCGCCCATCCATCGCGACGTCCTGCTTGCCGTTCCAGGCGCATAGAACGGCTACCCGGTCGGCATCCAGTGTGTAGTCCGCATCGTGAGCGCGCAGACTCAAGATTGCATTGCCTGCATCAGCCGGATGCGTCGGCGCTAGGCCCAACTCGCCACTCGCCAGTTCATGGGCTCTACGGAAAATCATCCGCAACACCTTCCTTTGATCATTCGTCAACGCCCGCCGCGCGCAGTTCTTCCGCTGATCGCGCATCGCCTTGTCGGTGAATCGCGACAGGGACGTGCGCTCCCGGACGCGCGCGACGAGCGAAACCCAATCGCCTGCATTTAGCTTTTGCGCTTGCGTGCGCACAAGGCGTTTACGTTGATCTGATTCGCTCATGCGACGAAAGGTTTCAGCACGACGCCGGTGGACGCCGAAGTGACGCGTTTGCGCAATTGACAACGACGCACGGCGGCGCGGATTCGCTCGCGCGACTTTCGCGATTGACGGCATGCACGAAACGGTGCAGCCGCTGCGCGCCCGAGGCCCAACGCTTCAAAGGACGAAAAGTGACTGCGCGCGAGCGGCAGAGCCCGATCCTGCTAAAATCGCCCCGAACATCCGCTAGTTGCCGCTTGCTTTCCCGCCATGCCCATTTGCCACGAACATAATCTTGCCCGGCCGCTGCCAGCGCAGCGGCCGTTCGGAATCCGAGTGAAATTGCGCTCTACCGACCCGTTCAGGAATCTCGTCGGCTCCGAGTGGAGCAGAGAGCACTGGTTCGCAACACGCGATGAGCGCGACCGTGCGCTAAGAGAGATGAGCGGACGGTACGTCTATTTCAGACCCGGTGATCAGCCGAGCCTGGAGTTCGAAAAGGTCGAGAAGGAGTCCGGTCGCTGACGAGTGAGCAGTTTTCCGCCGTTCTGACTCACCGCAGAATTAGAACGTTCTGCCGAGAAACAGATAGAAGGCTCTATCGCCGCCCTCGTCGAAACCGACGCCCAGATAAACGGGTCCGAGCGGCGAGTCCACGCCGAAGAACACGCTGCCGTTCTTGCGCAGGTCGCCAACGCTGATTTCGTCGCGCGTCATCCATGTGTTGCCGGTTTCCAGGGACACGCCTGCGTACGCCGGAAAATCGAGGACGCCCTCGCCGCCGCGACCGATGCGTCGGTAGTACATGAGGCGGCCAATCGCGAAGTGGGGGCCCGATAGAAATCCAGGCGGCAACCCCGAGAGATTGAGGAAGCCTCCGAGCGAGAAGAAATTCTCCGGAGTGGGCGTCGCATCTACGCTCGTGCCGGCATCCACCCAAAATATCAGCGTGTGACGCTCGTGGGACCGCGCGATGAGCCACGAGCCTCCGAAAGCGTCGAAGTCATCATCCGCCCCGATGCTCTCCCGCTCCCCGCGCCATTCGAGTTCGAATTGCTGGCCATGCCGGGGAAAGAAGATGCTGTCGAGCTTGTCATACGAGAAGCGCGCGAAGTAGCCGCCTCGCTCGAACTCGTCCGTCGGCAGAGTGGGATCACCGATCAGCACGCGCGAGCGGCCGACGCCGCGCCGAATGCCGACACGGATTTCCCCCCAGTTGGACAGCTCGCGACCGACATCTAGGCCGCCCTGCACAGATCTCACGCGGTACTGAGCGATACGATCGCGCTCCCTCAACTCGAAGACGCTGCGCTCCTCGAAGTTTGCCTGCGGCGCTATGAAGTAGCGGCTTGCGAGCGACAGCGGCTGGTAGAACTCAGTGAAGATCTTCGGGTTCTCACCAATTTGCAGATCCGTTAGCCACTCGCCCCCGAGCCGATTGAGTTCAGTCATGATGAGCCGCGCCGCCGCGTTATAGCGGCTGTTGCCGGCGAAATCGTCCTCGAGATTCAGACCGAAGCGCACATAGTTGGGGCCCCAGCTCTTACGCCGCAAATCGATCTCGAGCCCAGCCGCGCCGTTCTCTTCAACGAGCGCGTAATCGATCGACTCGAACCAATCGAGCGCGTATAGCGAGGACAGTCGGGTCCGAATCAGCTTCTTGTCGAGCGACTTTCCGACGAGGTCGCTCATCGTGGCCTGAATGAGCGGCTCGTAGCGGACTGAGTGTGCGTCCGCCCTGACGAATTGGATGGTTTGCGTCTGCGCGGCGCGCGGATTGCGGCTCGCAAGGTAGTGAGCGTACTCGGCGTCATCAAGCGACAGCGCCGCAAGGCGCTCGCGGACCCTGCGCGCGCCCGCTTCGCCTGCGCGCAAGGCTTGCGGGACGCGGCCGAAGTCGAGGGAGGGGAAACGCCCGAGCGGAGGATCGATGATGATGTCCGATCGCGACAGCTTCCTGCGTTGCTCGATCGTCCGTCCGCGGATCATGATTGCGAATGCCTGGTTCGTGACTTCCAGGGGCGAGAGCAACTCCTCGCGCGCGTACAGCGGAAAGCTTACGTCCACCACGATCAGCACGTCCACGCCTATGGCGCGTGCGGCGTCGATCGGGAGATTTTCCACCAGCCCCCCGTCGACCAGCATGCGACCGTCGCGCTGCGCGGGCGCGAACACGCCCGGCGCCGACATGCTTGCTCGCATCGCCGTGACCAGATCGCCGGAATCCATGAGCACCGCAGCGCCCGTTTCCAGGTCCGTGGCTACGGCGCGGAAGGGAATGGGCAGTCGATCGAAATCCTGAATGTCAGCCACCGGCAGCGTAACGTCGCGCAGAACCTGCTCGAGCTTTTGTCCCTGCACGAGCCCGCGCGGCAGGACGAAACCCTTCTCCGTTACGCCGAGCGCATAGCGGACCAGGAACTCCCGATTGTCCTGCTTGCGTCTGTAGCCGAGCTCTTCACGCGGCGGCCTGTCCTGGAAAGCATCCTGCCAGTTGACTGAGCGAATCAGAGTCTCGATCTCGGCTGCCGACATTCCAGAGGCGTAGAGGCCGCCGACGACGGCGCCCATGCTCGTGCCGGCGATCACATCGACCGGCACGCGCATCTCGTCCAACACCTTTAGAACGCCGACGTGCGCAGCGCCGCGCGCTCCGCCGCCGCTCAGAACCAGTCCTACGCGCGGTCGGCCCGGCGCATCGCCAGGAGCCGCAGTGGACGCAGCGGCCGAAAACAACAGTGCGCAGAGCGCAAGCACCCGCAGTCCGATCATTCGAGCATAGTAGCAGCAGCAGTTTGAGCCCTGAAACGCCCGGTACGCTTGCCTGCATGAACTCGGCATTGCGCTCACTCATCGCGCTCGGTTTGTCCGCCGCTGTCACGCACCAGAGCGCTCTCGCCGCCCCGCCTGGCAGACAACGCGGAAGAAGAACCAATGGGGATGGTGATACCGCGTCAATTGCGGTACGCGGAGGCCGCTTCGCGCGGCGTGTCCTCATGGATCGACGAGACAGCCGATCCCGCCAGCGCCTGCGCGCATCGGATCATTTTCGGGACGCTCGATGCTCGTCTGATCGCTCTCGACGGCATGACCGGCAGGCCATGCGCAGACTTCTGCGCATGGGCAACTGTCGATCTCGCACGCGCCGTGCGCCCGACCAAACGCGGGCAATATCTGGCGGCCTCGCCGCCCGCCATTTACCGCGACGTTGCGATCGTAGGCTCTGCGATGGGGGATAACCGCGCCGTACAGATCGAACGCGGCCTAGTGCGCGCATTCGACGTCAGAACCGGCGCGCTGCGCTGGTGATCCAATTCCCACCAATGCGCAGGAAGCGGCGAAGCTCGGCTGGACAGCTGCCTCGGCCCAGCTCACCGGCGGCGCCAATGCATGGTCGATCCTGTCTGTGGATGCAGGTCGCGGTCTGGTGTTCATTCCTACCGGGTCCGCCAAGCCGGACTTCTACGGCGGCGAGCGGCCCGGCGACAACGGCTTATGCAAATTCGCTCGTGGCCTTGCGAGCCGCCACTGGCGAGGTGGTCTGGCATCGACAACTTGTCCACCACGATCTGTGGGATCATGACCTCGCTGCACAGCCGCTGCTGATCGATATCGCGACGGCAAGCGATCGCGGCCGTCGTGCAGGCCACCGGCATGCTGTTCGTGTTTGATCGTGACACAGGCGAGCCGGTGTTCGAGATCGTGGAACGGCCCCTGGCAGGTCATGCTTGGCTCGACGCGCGACATGGCGCCCTGGTTTCTCCCGTCGCGCACCATCGGCATGCCGAACATGGGACCGATCGTAACGGCCGGCGGCCTCATCTTCATCGGCGCTGCAACCGACAACTATCTGCGCGCATTCGATCTGGATTCGGTGGGCGTGAACTCTGGAAGGGCCCCCTGCCCGCGGGTGGCCAGGCGACGCCAATGACCTACGAGGTGAACGGCCGGCAATTCGTTGTGATCGCGGCCGGCGGCCATGGGGGACTCAGGTCTACGCGCGGAGACTACGTAGTCGCATTTGCACTCCCCAAAGCGTAAAGATTGGAACATGCACGGGAGCGGCCCAGGCGAAACGAGGTAAGAAGCCAGCTGCTCTCCCAGTGCGCTCGGTGCGAGGAACTCAACATCGGTCGACCTTCGGACGTTAAGGAATAGGTACGCCATGTCTGCTTCGCCATCCACGTGCGTGCGAACTTTCGGCGCCGGTATTGCCTTTTTGGTGTCTTTGGAAACGCCTTGGTCCGCCCTTGCGGGCGAGCGCATCGCGGAGGTAATCGTCACCGCGACGCGTCATCCTCAGGAATTGCAAAAGTTTCCCGGCAGCATTTCCGTGGTGAGCGGCGACGACGTTCAGCTGGTCGGCTCCACACATCACAGCGAATCCATGAATCGCGTCGCCGGCGCCATGATTCAGCGCAACAGCGGCGAGGAGAGTCTTACGGCGGTCCGCTCCCCGGTATTGGCCGGCCCGGGTTCATGCGGCGCGTTTCTGTTCCTCGAGAACAGCATACCCATCCGTCCGGTCGGATTCTGCAATGTGAATGAGCTGTTCGAAGTAAACACCGAACAGGCGAGTTCAATTGAGATATTGCGCGGTCCTGCGGGCGTTGTGTACGGCTCGGGCGCAATGCATGGCGCAATCAACGTGATGCAAGCCGCCCCCGCCGAGCTGCCGCGAGGAAGCGTCGCATTGGATGCGGGCCCTGATGAGTACTACCGCGGCAAACTGTGGTTAAGCCATAAGGACAAAAATCTGGATTTCGGCGCCAAGCTGCTCGCCACACATGACGGCGGCTGGCGCGATTCGTCCGGAGTCGAAGAGCAAAAAATGAACTTGGGACTGACGCAGCGCCTGAATGAGGGCGTGCTCGGCGTCAATCTCGCGGCAACGAATCTCGATCAGCAAAGCGCCGGCTTCATCCAGGGACAAGACGCCTATCGCGACGAAGCCATCGCCGAATCGAACCCGAATCCCGAAGCCTACCGCGATGCGTACGCGATGCGGCTCACTGGAGAGTACGAGCGAGAACTGTCGCAAAGCGTGGGGCTGACGGTGCAACCATTCGTGCGTCACTCACGGATGGATTTCCTGCAGCATTTTCTAATCGGCAAGCCGCTCGAGGAGAATGGC
>DATAFY010000100.1:0-9797 GCA_036257205.1 Steroidobacter sp.
TATGGCGAGAAGGCGCGTCTGCGCGAGCCGCTCAAGACGAGTTTCACGCTTACGCTCACGCTCGTGTTGCTGCTGTCGCTGTTCGCCGCGTTGTATGGCGCGTTCTGGGCCGCGCGCCGTCTGGTGCGGCCCATTCAGGATCTCGCAGCGGGCACGCGCGCGGTCGCGAAAGGCGACCTCGACTTGCGTCTGCCGCTCACCTCTCACGATGAGATGGGCGTTCTAGTGCACTCGTTCAACGACATGACCAAACGACTCGCGCGCACGCGCGAGGAGGCGCGACGCAGTCAACAGGCCGTAGAGGCCGAGCGTGCGAACCTCGCCGTGATCTTGGCGCGCCTGTCCACTGGGATCATCTCACTTGAGCCGGATCGCACCATCCGGACGGCGAACCAGGCGGCGTGCTCCATTCTCGGCGTAGAGGTGGACGCGCTGATTGGCCGGCCGCTTTCGCCCGAGCACACGGGCAATCGGCTGCTGGAGCAATTCCAGGCGGCTTGCAGCGCTCACCTCGAGGCGGGACAGGTTGAATGGCGCGAGCAATTGGTGCTGCACGGCGAGACCTCCCGGCGCGTGCTGATGTGCGCGTGCACGACCTTGTCCCGCGAAGATCGCAGCCTGGGCGGCTTCGTGATCGTCTTCGACGACATCACGGCCCTGTTGCAGGCGCAGCGCGATGCAGCCTGGGGCGAAGTCGCGCGCCGCCTGGCGCACGAAATCAAAAATCCGTTGACGCCCATCCGGCTCTCCGCGGAACGGCTGCGGCGCAAACTCCTCGGCTCACTGAGCGACGCGCAGGCGCACATTTTGGACCGTGCGACGCATACCATCGTCCAGCAGGTCGAGGCGATGAAGGAGATGGTGAATGCGTTCAGCGAATACGCGCGCGCGCCGGAAATGGATGTGTCACGCTTCGACCTGAATCAGCTGATCGCAGAAGTGGCGGAGCTCTATCGGGCCCAGGGCCGCCAGGGCCGACCGCAACTGGACCTCGATCCGGCGTTGATGGAGATCGAGGCGGACCGCGGCAGGATGCGCCAGATCATTCACAATCTATTCGCCAATGCGATCGAGGCCCAGGAAGGCGTCGACCGTCCGGAAATCCGAGTGCGCACGCGTGCGCTCGAGCGAGCCGGCCGCAGGTGGGCGGAGGTCATCGTGGAAGACAACGGGCCCGGGTTCCGGGCCGATGTGATCGGGCAGGCGTTCGACCCGTATGTGACGACCAAGCCTAAAGGTACTGGCCTTGGACTGGCGATTGTGAAGAAAATTGTCGAAGAGCATAGCGGCAGGATCGAGGCGGACAACGGCGGCGCAGGCGGCGCCCGCATCCGCATCGAATTGCCGCTCACTGCCACTGTGCGGCCCGGTGGTTCGGGCCGCGAGACGCCGCGAAGGGAACGTGCATGAGCGCAGCGCACATTCTGGTAGTCGACGATGAATCAGAGATCCGCGGACTCCTGAAAGAGATACTCGCGGACGAAGGCTACGAAGTGGAGGTCGCCGCGAACGCTGCGGAGGCGCGCGCGATCCGCGCGCAACACGACCCTGATCTCATCCTGCTGGACATATGGATGCCGGATGCCGACGGCGTCACGTTGCTGCGGGAGTGGGCGCAGTCGGACGGCGCGGCGTGTCCCGTCGTGATGATGTCTGGGCACGGCACGGTCGAGACGGCTGTCGAGGCGACGCGTCTGGGGGCTTTCGACTTCATCGAGAAGCCTCTGTCGCTCACCAAGCTGCTGCGCACAGTCGAGCGCGCGCTCGAATCGGGGCGCACCAAGCGTCAGTTGGGACGCACATTGGCGCCGCCGCTGCTCGCGCCTGTGGGCCGCAGCCGCGCCATGCAGGCGCTGCGCGAGCAGGTGCAGCAGGTGGCGCCTCACGAGACCCCCGTGCTGATCATCGGGGAGCCCGGGACCGGTAGGGAGGCGTTCGCTCGCTACATGCAATCGCTCAGTCCGCGCGCCTCCGGGCCGTTCGTGCAGCTGGTTGCAACGGGCGTGAGCGACGAGGGAGCGACGCTGGCGATGCACGGCGCCGAAGACGCGAAGGGGATCCACGCCGGCGTGTTCGAACAGGCTGCCGGCGGGGTGCTGTTCATCAATGGCATCGATGATCTGCCGCTCAAGGCGCAAGGACTGCTCGTCGCAGCGCTGGAAACGAACTCGTTCACGCGGGTCGGCGGAGCCACGCCCGTGAAACTCAATATCCGCATCATCGCCTCGGCGGCGGCTCGTTTTCTGCACGCCGAAAATACGGCGAGCGTGCGCCTGGAGCTCTTGTCTCGACTCAACGTGATTACGTTGCACGTGCCGCCGCTGCGGGAATATGCGCAGGACGTGCCTGATCTCTTACGGCACTATGTGGATCGCATGGTGGATGAACAGCATCTGCCGTTTCGCCGCTTCGGCGTGGCCGCGCAAAATCGGCTGCGCAACTATCCCTGGCCAGGGAACGTGCGCGAGTTGAAAAACCTCGTGCAGCGGTTGCTGATTCTCGGCGGTGAGGAGGAAATCAAGCTCGATGAGATCGAGCGTGAACTGGCGGCGCATGCGCCCACGAACGAGCCGTTGGTGAAACAGGATCTACTCGCGCTGCCGCTGCGCGAAGCCCGCGAACACTTCGAGCGCGCCTATCTGCAGCAGCAGCTCATCCTGTGCAACGGCAAAGTCGGTCAGCTCGCCAAGCGCGTCGGCATGGAGCGCACGCACCTGTACCGCAAGCTGCGCTCACTCGGAGTCGACTTCCGTCAGCTGGCCGAAGATTAGGACGAGAGGCCGGATTCTCTGGGCTATTCACTCGCGATTGCCGCCAGTCGCTGGTGAATTACTCTCCGACGCGAATGACCAGCGCCTCGATCTGCGCCTGGCGCAATTTGCTGCGGGTCTCTTCTAGTTTCTGAAGGTTCGTGATCGGCCCGATGCGCACGCGATGCCAGGCATCCTTGTCGATCGTCACTTTCTGAATCTTCGATTCCACGCCCTGCATGGCGATCAGCGCGCGCACTCTGTCGGCGTCGGCGTGATTGCGGAACGAACCCGCCTGCAGCACGTACGCGCCGGGTTTGTCCACGGTCGCCGACCCGGGACCCGAGCGAACCTTGCCGTCCTGCTCCGGTATGACGACTTCGAATTTCGGCAGCATCTCGTAGAAGTCGAACTGCGTCTCCGGCTGCTGTGAGGCAGGCGCCGCCGGCTGGGTTTCAGACGCATCCTCGCGCGTCATGGGCGGCGGCGCGGACTGCTGAGCCTGCCGCGCGTCCGGACGGTGGTCGTACAGATACACGATCAGAGCCGCCGCCAGTCCGAGCGCCAGTCCGGCCACGAAGCCCGCAAATCCGGATAGACCGGATCCGCCGCCGGTGCGGCGTTTGGCGTGTTTGTAGTCGCGCGGCATGGGAATTCAGCGGTGATTTGCGAGTGGTTTTTTCAGAGCGCCCAAGGCGCCGGATCTCTTTGTGTTCCGCGATGCGTGGGCGCGTTCTTGCCGCGAATCAGCAGTCGCTAATCCTCGCGTGCGCCGCTGCGCTCCATCCTGTCCGGCGCCGAGACGCATAGCAGCTTCAGGCCGTTGGCAAGCACTTGACGCGCGGCGCAGATCAGGTTCAAGCGGGCGTTGCGCAGGGCGGCGTCCTCCATGATGAACTTGTGCGCGTTGTAGTACACGTGAAAGTCGCCGGCCAGATCGCGTAGAAAATAGGCGAGCTGGTGCGGTTCGAGATCCTTCGCCGCCTTCTCCAGAACTTCCGGATAGGAGGTGAGGCGTCGAATGAGCGCAATCTCCTGCGGCTCGATCAGCCGGTCGAAGTTGCCGTCGCCCATCTGCGGATCGTGCGACAACCCGCGCTCGGCGAGCTGGCGCAAGACGCTGCAGATTCGTGCGTGCGCCATCTGCACGTAGTAAACGGGATTTTCTTCGCCTTCGGCGAGCGCAAGGTCGATGTCGAACACGAACTCGGAATCGGGCTTGCGCGAGACGAGGAAGAATCGCACGGCGTCGCGTCCAACCCACTCTATGAGATCGCGCAGGGTCACGTAAGAGCCGGCGCGCTTCGAAATTTTCACCTCCTCGCCGCCCCGCATCACCCGGACCATTTTGTGCAGTATGTAATCCGGATACCCCGCGGGGATGCCGATGGCGAGCGCCTGTAGTCCGGCGCGCACGCGCGCGACCGTTCCGTGATGATCGGAACCCTGCACGTTGATCGCGCGCCGGAAGCCGCGCTCCCATTTTGTCACGTGATACGCCACGTCGGGCACGAAATAGGTGTACGAGCCGTCCGACTTGCGCATCACGCGATCCTTGTCGTCGCCGTACTCGGTCGTACGCAGCCACAGAGCCCCTTCGCTCTCGTACGTCTTGCCGCTCGCGACTAGAGCCTGGACCGCCGAGTCGACTTTCTGGTTGGCGTACAGGCTCGACTCCAGATAATAGACGTCGAATCTGACGCCGAACTTCTGCAGGTCCAGGTCCTGCTCATGGCGCAGGTACGCGACGGCGAATTTTCGGATCGCTTCCAGATCATCGACCTTCCCGCTCGCCTTGACCGCGACGCCGTCCAGCGCATGCACCGACTTCTTGGCGAGGAAGTCCTCCGCGATGTCCTGGATGTACTCGCCGTTGTAAGCGGCTTCCGGCCAGCCGACCTCTCCAGGCTTCAGTCCGCGGGCGCGCGCCTGCACCGATATTGCGAGATTCTGGATCTGTACGCCGGCGTCGTTGTAATAGAACTCACGGAAAACTTCATAGCCCTGCGTCTGCAGCAACGCGGCGAGCGCATCGCCCAGTGCGGCCTGGCGTCCATGGCCGACGTGCAACGGTCCGGTCGGATTGGCAGAGACGAATTCGACGACCGTTCTTTCGCCTGCCCCGCGGTCGCCGTAGCCGTACGTCTGGCCAAGATCGAAGATGCGGGAAATCTCCTTGCGGTACGCGGAGGCGGACAAATGGAAGTTGATGAAGCCGGGGCCCGCGATCTCGGTTCTGCCGATCAATTCGCTCTCGGGCATCGCGTCCACGATCGACTGCGCCAGCTGCCGCGGGTTGCGCCGCGCGGGGCGCCCCAGCTGCAGTGCGATGTTCGTCGCGAAATCGCCGTGCGATGCATCGCGCGTGCGCTCGACTTCGACGACCGGCCGCACGATGTCCGCCGGCAGGACGTCCGGCGGGAGAGTCGCAAGCGCAGCCTTGATGAGACGTTCGAGCTGGTATTTCACGGTGAAAGCGCGAATGAGAAAACGTAAGTCTATGTTACCGAGCCGCGGAGCGAATAGCGGCGCAGATAGACGCATGAGATCGCGCCCACCCCCGTCGATGCTTGGCCTGGTCGGCGGCGCACCTACACCGACCCGCTAGGTTCGGTTGAACGCGATAGCGCATGCTGCGCGCCAGATGAGATTCACTTGCGCCGCTGATTTCTCTGCGGCGCGGCCGATCTGGACTGAGCGACGCTCGGCAACCTGCGCTTGCGGGGAACGTCGGCGCATCAGAACAGCTCGGACGGATCCACATCGATCGACCACCGCACGCGCTTGCCCGCCGGCAACGCCTCTACCTCGGCCAGCCATGTTTTCAGGAAGCGCTGGAGCGAGGAGTGCGATGGTGCATGCACGAGGAGCTGGGCCCGATGGCGCCCCGCGCGGCGCTCCATCGGCGCAGGAGCGGGCCCGAGGAGGCTGACCTCGCGCATGCTCTGGTCCGGTGCGGCGGACCGAGCGGCGCGCAGAAAATGCATCGGCGCAGCGGGTACGGCAGCTTCGGCGCGCAGCAGCGCGAGGCGCGCGAACGGCGGCCACCCGGTCTCCTGGCGCTCCTTCAGAGCGCCGGCGGCGAACGCGTCGTAGCCGCCCGAGAGCAGCAGCCTGAGCAATGGGTGATCCGGAGATTCGGTCTGGATGAGCACCTCGCCCGGCCGGCCAGCGCGGCCGGCTCTGCCCGAAACCTGCACGATGGTCTGTGCGAGCCGTTCGCTGGCGCGAAAGTCCGTACTGAACAGCCCCTGGTCCGCGTTCAGCACGACCACCAGGGTCAGATTCGGAAAATCATGACCCTTCGTCAGCATCTGCGTGCCGACGAGCAGGCGTACTTCATTGCGTCTCACCCGCTCCAATACCGACTCGAGTTCGCCTTTGCGACGGACGCTGTCGCGGTCGATGCGGGCGAGCGGCGCATCGGGAAAGCGTTCCCTCAATGCCTCCTCGATGCGCTCCGTCCCCTGGCCGACCGGCTTCACTGCTTCGAGGCAATCGGGACAGCGCTCGATCGCAGAGGGCTCCGCCCCGCAGTGATGACACAGCAAGCGCCGCGCCCGATCGTGCAGCGTGAGGTGCGCATCACAGCGCGCGCAGCGCGCCGCCCAGCCGCAGGCGGGGCAGAACAGCACCGGGGCGTAGCCGCGGCGATTGAGGAAGAGCATGACCTGCCCGCCCGCGTCGAGATGCCTGCGGATTGCGAGCAGCGCGGGCGTGGCGACGCCGTGCGCTTGCGCGTTGGTGCGCAGATCGACCAATGAAAGGCGCGGCGGCCGCGCATCGCCTGCGCGCTCGGGCAGTCGGGACAAAAGCTCGGGCGTGCGCTGCGCTCGCGCCAGCGTTTCGAGAGACGGCGTCGCCGAGCCGAGCACCACCGGAATGGCGAGCCGCTGCGCGCGGACGATGGCGAGATCGCGTGCGGAATAGCGAAAGCCCTCCTGTTGTTTGAACGAGGGATCGTGCTCCTCGTCGACGATGATGAGGCCGGGCTTGGCGAGCGGCGTGAACACTGCGGAGCGCGTGCCGATGACGATGCGGGCCGAGCCGTCGCGCGCCGCCCGCCATGCGCTCAGGCGTTCGAGATCGGTCAGTCCGGAATGCATCACCGCAATGGGCGCCTCGAAGCGGTCCTTGAAACGGGTGATGAGCTGAGGGGTGAGTGCAATTTCGGGCGCCATGACGAGCGCCTGCTCGCCGCGCGCGAGGGTGCTCGCGATCGCATTCAGATACACCTCGGTCTTGCCGCTGCCCGTGACGCCATAGAGAAGATGAGCAGCGAACGAGCCCAGCGTGGCGTCGATCCGCTCGACAGCCGTTTGCTGCTGCGTATTCAATCCCGGGCCTTCGAGGATGCGAACGGGGGCGCACGCAGCCTGCACGGGCGCAGCAACAAAGCGTTCAACCAGGCCGCGAGTTTCGAGCGTACGCAGCGCGCCGAGCGCAGCGGCGCCTCCTCCTGCGCCGATCTCATCGGCCGCCGCATCGATCCTCTGCAGGAGAAATTCCACGACGCCTCGCAGGCGCGCCGCCCGTTTGGGCAGCTGGGCGAGCGCGTTGTTTCGTCCCGTCGGCGTGAGCCTCCACCGGATCTGCGCCTGCACGAGCGGCGCTCCGGCTCGCAAGGGCGCCGGCAGCGCGGTCGCGATCACCTCGCCGACCGGATGCCGGTAGTACTCCGCGGCCCAGACCAGCAACTGCAGCAGCGCCGGATCGAACGTCGGCGCGCCGTCAACGCCGCTGAGTATCGATCTGAGCTTTGCGACGGGTGCATCGCTGTAATCGCGCTGCTCCAGTACGACGCCGACGACGCGCCGATGTCCGAAAGGCGCCCACACCCGCTCACCGACCTGAATCGGGGGCGCTCCTTCGGGCGTGCGATAGTCGAACAGACGCCGAAGCGGCGCGTCGATCGCGACGCCGAGGATCATGGGGCGGCCGCCGGCTGGCGGCTTGAGGCGCAGGGGATGCCGCTGGCCGGCCTCCGTCGGCTGCGGCGGTCCGGCGTGGGGGCGAACCCTTTGCTTTTGTTCGGAAATGCTCTGCACATGTTGGCTGTTTCTTTATGTCCCTCTCGGCCCGGACGCGGCAGTGTTCGTCACGGCTCCGACGCGCCGGTAAGGCGACTCACGAGCCGCGTCAACCGGACGTCCCTCCCGGCGTTAATATCAAGTGCGGCCGTCTCGCCGCGTACTCGATCAGCAAGCATGCGGCTGTTCGCCACCCTACCCACGGCCCTACAACCGATGATGCAACGATGGGACGCCGAGGCGGCGGCCATCGGGAACAGCGCGCTAGACCAGGTTCGTGCGTTGGATCGATTTCTTGCCGGCGTCGAAAAGCGGGCGTTCCGGATCGCGCGGATCGCCCTTGGACACGACGAGGACGCCCTCGACATCGTACAGGACGCGATGCTTCAGCTGGCTCGCCGTTACGGTCAGCGTCCAAGCGAGGACTGGCGGCCGCTCTTCTATCGCATCCTTGGGAATCGAATCCGGGATTGCCAGCGCCGCCGGCGCGTGCGTGCGCGGATCATGGCGTGGCTGCCGCCGTTCGCGGGTTCGGATGAAGAACCGCGCGATTCCATGGAATCCGTACCCGACCTCGCGGCGGCTCCGGCCGAACGCCTCGCGGCCGATCAGGCGATGCAGCGGCTGGCAGCGGCGTTGAGCGGGCTTCCCGCCCGACAGCAGGAAGCGTTCATGCTGCGCAATTTCGAGGGGCTGGACGTTGCTGAGACGGCGAGCGCCATGCGATGCAGCCAAGGCAGCGTGAAGACTCACTACTCGCGCGCCGTGCACACGCTGCGTGAGCAACTAGGGGATGTGTGGTGAACACGTTCGGCGATCAGGGCGAAAGCGGCGTCGAAGGCCGCGCAAGGGAACTCTTCGAGGAGAGCCTGCAGCGTATCGACGCCCGCACGCGCTCGCGACTGACGCAGGCGCGCCATGCGGCGCTCGAGGAGCTTAGGCGCAAGCATCCGCTAGGCGCGTCCTGGCTGTGGGCGCCTGCTGGAGCCCTGGCCTGCGCTGTCGTCGCACTGCTGATCTTCGGCCGCCCCGGCGTAGGCGGCGGCGCGTCCAGCGCCCCGTCGCTGGAGGATCTGGAAGCCGTGGCGGATGCAGAAAGCGTCGAACTGCTGCAGGACGTGGAGTTTTACGCGTGGCTTGCCGAGCAGAGGAACCAGAAGCCGAAGGCGAATCGCAGTTAGCGATGAACAGGCGCACTGTACTGTTTCTGCTGGTCTCGGCCGCATTCGCAGCGCCGCTCGCGCGTGCGGCGGACGAGCCGCCTTCGCCTGTAGGCGTTCGGTGGCAGACGTTGACGCCGCAGCAACGCGAATTGCTTAAGGAGTTTGAACGCGGCTGGGACGAACTCCCGCCGCGGCGCCAGCAAGCGCTGGCGCACGGCTCACAGCGATGGCTGTCGCTTCCGCCGGAACAGCGCCGCCGCGTCCACAAGCGCATCGAGCACTGGAGGTCGCTCGATCCGGAAGAGCAACGAGAGCTGCGTCGCCGGCGGCATTGGTTCGAGGAGCTGCCGCCCGAGGAGCAAGCCCGGATTCGCAGCAACTTCGAACGTTTCCAACATCTCGAGCCCGAAGAGCGCCGCAAACTGCGGGAGCGTTTCCGTGAGCTGCCGCGCGAAGAGCGGCAGCGTCTGCGCGAGCGTCTGTTGGAGGGCGTGTAATTCGGCGTGCAGCGCCTGCATCAGATGATCTTTCGCCGGTGGAGGATCACGGCGGTTAGCCAGTTCGATCGCCCGAACCCCGCGCGTCGTACCCGGCGATGTCGACTTTGTGCGGTCGCGAGTGGAGGGATGCGCTGACTGCATCGGCCGTCCGCCGCCGCTATCTATACGTGCAGCCGCAGCGCCTCAATTTCCACGAGCAGCTCGCGGCGACACACATCGCCCGCCACGTAGATGGCGGACGCATCCGGATGCGCCTGCTGTATTCGCGCGCGGATCGCCTCAACCGCTGCATGCTCGCGCACATACACTTTCAAGAGCATGCGCCCGCCGAGCGGTTGCCGGCTCTCTTCAGCG
>DATAFY010000131.1:0-2555 GCA_036257205.1 Steroidobacter sp.
CGACGGCGTTCGTCAATCGCTCGACGCACGCCGTCGCCTGCGATGAGATTGCAGCGGACCGCGTGCTTAGCGCCCACGTAAGTAGTCCGGAGAAACTCGCGGAAGCCGTCGGCGAGCGACGCTGTGAATTCTTGCAATTGGAGCGGGGCAGATTTCAAGGCGAAATTACGCGGCTCAGTTTCGATCGCGTGCTGATCTGTCGGACATCCGTGAACCGCGGATTGCTGCAGCGCTATACCACGCCGCCCTGCAGCGTGTGCATCGCGAGGCAGGCTCGCCACTCAAGCCCCATGTTCTTTCAAGGCCGCCCGCTCGGCGAGGGCGAGTGCCTGATCGGCGGCCCCGGGGAGACCGCCGAGTCCGTCAGCCGCAGGGCGCACTCGCAGGCCTCGGTGTCCATAGCGCTCGATGCGTGGCAAAGCGAATCTCACTGGCTCCCTCCCTCACCTCTCGCTGCAATGACCGGCGTAGCTTTGCTCTCTCCGGGTGCAGAGTGGAATGACAATTTTCTCGGTAGCGTCGAATGGCTAATCACCGCCGTCATAAGCTATCCGGACGTCATGCAGCGCTTCGAGCTGCGTCGTGGTCTCGAAGAGTGGCTGCTGGCGCGCATGAACGGGGTCAGGGCGCAGGCGACCGACCCTTGCACCAATCGCGCCACACGTGCTCGTCGGCGTATCGCCGTGGAGCGCGCGCGGGCGTACATCCATGACAACCAAAACGAACCGATTACGTTGTCGGATCTGTGCCGGCACGTGCACATGCAACCACGCTCGCTCGAGTACGGATTTCGGGAGATGCTCGGCCTGACGCCGATGGCTTACGTGAAAACCTTGCGCCTGCATCGTGTGCGCCGCCTGCTGCAATCGGGCGTTGCTAGCGCACGATCGGTCTCCGACATCGCGCTCGATTGCGGCTTCTGGCATCTCAGTCAGTTTGCAGTTGACTACAAGAAGTACTTTGGGGAATGCCCTTCCGCTACCAGCCGCCGGACGCTTGCGTTACGCGGGCGGACGCAACGGACGCCGGCCACGCCAGCAGATCACGCTGAGCGCCGCCTCGCCTGAGTCGCGCACGCCCGAGAGAGGCGCGACATTTCGATAGGCGCGCACAACTCGCTCATATTCACTCGTGCGCGAGCCTCGCAGCCCAGCGGCGTACGCTGCGCTGCGGCCAGGAGACGCTGTGACGTGCGTGACCTAATCGAGCCCACGGACGATGGAGCAGTCCTTCTGAGCACCACGGACGCCGAGGGGATTGGCCGGTTGTTTCCCGGCTGGCGCGTAGAACTGCTCCATCTCGGCCGCGGCCCCCTACGCTGGAGCGGCGCCTTCGTCCCGCTCGGGCCGCTGCACATGATCACAGTCGCGATCGATAGCGGCGGAATCCTGCGCGGTCTTTCGCCGCGCGCTCGCGCGAACCTGATCTGGACTCGGCCCGGCTCCGCTTCTATCCGCGTCGCCGCGCGTCTGGTCGGGGGCGATGCGTGCTACTTGCTCGGCAGTCGGGCGCCGTTTGACTGGTTTGCGCCTGCCGGTTGCAGCATGCTGATATTGGCGCTCGCCGCGGCCGCCGCTCGCGGCGAGCGCATCCCAGGACAGCTGCCCAGGCGAGGGGGCGTGCATGTCCACGCGCTGTCGAATGACCACATCGAAGTGCTCAGCCGCTGCATGGATCTACTGGAGGAACTGCAGAGGTCCCCCACGACCTCGATATTCTTGAGAAGCCTCGCACGCATTAAACGACGTGCGCAGGACCGTCTCCTACCCGCCGTTGCATCGGTCTTCACGGATTCGGCGGCGCTGCCTGCTGACTGCAGCGAACGCGCGCCGCGCAGCGAGGCGGTGGCCCGCGCTCGCGCATACGTCGAAACGCATCTGCACGAGCCCCTGACGCTGGAGGACTTGTGCCGAGCCTCCGGCGTTCGGGCGCGTACACTCGAGTACGGGTTCGCTGAGGCTTACGACATCGGCCCGATGCAGTATTTGAAAGCGGTGCGCTTGGATCGGGTCCGCCGCGATCTGCTGAAGGCGCGCAAGGCGACTGCCGTTGTCTCGCAAACGGCGCGTCGCTGGAGTTTCTCCCACATGGGTCAGTTCAGCCGGGACTATCGGCTCGCATACGGCGAGAGCCCGTCGCAGACCATCGCTCGCACCCGCTAGCGAGCCGCCTCAACGCGGTTGAAGCGGACGACCGATCTGCAGATACGCAGCCTTACGCCCTGCTTCTGCGACTCCGAACATGAATACGAGCGGGCCGAGCGGCGTGCGCCCGCCGAAGAAGACACTCGATCCGAAGATCAAGCCCTGCGCGTTGGATCGATCTATGCGATCGTACATGTTGCCGAGGTCGAGGCTCACGCCGGCATACAGCGCCTGCCCGAACAGCGTTTGTAGATCTGTTAGCTTGCGAAGATGCGCGATGCGCCCGAAGACGTATTCATGGCCGCGCAATTCCTGGTACTCCAGCCCGGCCAATTGCCCGAGCCCGCCCAGGGTGAACAGATCGTATGCGGGCGCGTTGCTGTCGAAATCGGACCCACCCGCCAACTCGAA
>DATAFY010000194.1:0-2233 GCA_036257205.1 Steroidobacter sp.
GCGAGAGATATTCCGACTTCCAACCGACCGGTGCTCGTCGTCCGGCAATTTCGTCACCGACGGCAAGAACATCAGGGATTCGAGCGGACTCCAGCGAATACTTTCAGAAGAAGGCGCCGACGCGCTCGATCACCCAGAACATCGCGACGGCGCCAATGGCATAGGGGAGGGCATACGGCGCCCACGTTCGTTGCGGTACTGGCAGGCGGACGATGACGCTGCGCGCAGCGAGCGCAAATCCAACGAACATCAGCTGACCCAGTTCGACGCCCACGTTGAACGTGAACAATGCAACCGGGATTGCCTTCTGCGGCAGACCGACTTCGGCCAGTGCGCCGGCGAAGCCGAAGCCGTGCAGGAGTCCAAAACTGAACGCAACGACCCACGGCGCTCGTGCAGTGAGACCCGGCTTGCCGCGCAGGCCATGCACGACCTCGGCGGCGACGAACACGATGCTGAGCGCAATCATTGCTTCGACGGGCGGCCCTGGCACATGCACCCAGCCGAGCGTCGCAGCGACGAGCGTGATGCTGTGCGCGATGGTGAATGCAGTGACCGTTGCGACGATGCGCTTGCCGCCGCGTACGATCAGCAGCAGCGCCAGCACGAACAACAGGTGATCCACGCCGCCGAGAATGTGCTCGACGCCAAGCACGAGATAAGACCATGCGACCTCGCCCGTGCCGGCGGGCGCCTTGACAGTGAACTGCGGATTGTCCGGCAGCACCCGCTCGACCTGACTCGTGCCGTCCTGCCGCTCGATCCGCACGATCACATCCGTCACACCGCTGGCAATGCCTTCAATGCGAACCGACTCACCGACGAGACCTCCGGACCGCGCGATCTGCCAGCGCTCCACATAAGCGTCGCCGACGAACATGCCTCGCGGCGATGTGATTTGCGCGGCGCCTTCAGGAAACCGCACGCGAACGGCAAGGCGCATGTCGCCCTGAGCGGGAACCTTCCACATCACGTCATAGCGATTCGCGCCGGCCTCGCGCAGCTCGAGATACGCGGGCCGGAAGACATCCGCGTGGGCGCTGCATGCGAAGGCGAATACGAGCAATGCGAAAGCGCTGCGCAGCGTGCGCGCCGTGATCGAAGTGCACGTGCGCATGATCACCCCGCCGGCTCGGCAACGGCGAGATCTCCGCCCTCGATTCGCACGGCGTAGTTGGCGCGGAGCCGATCATAAGCAGCCGCATTGGCTTCCTGCGTGCGCGCGTGCAGCAGATCGCGCTCTACCGCAGTGCGAACTTCCTCGAGCGTGGCGTTCCGTCCAGCCGTACGCGCGGTCAGCTCAACGAAATGCAGGCCGAACCCCGAGCGCAGCGGACCTTGCCAGCTCCCGACCTGCTGGTCACGCAACTCCCGCTCGAAATATGCGCCGAAGGTGCGAGCGACGTCGGAGGCGCTCGCTGCACTCAATGTCGATGGCAGCATTGACGAGTCGCCGGCCACGGGCTGGCCGCGGTCAAGCGCGCGGCGCGCGGCGGCAAGATCGGCCTCCAGATCGCTCTTCGGGCGCCCTGGATCGAAGTAGATCTGTCGCAATGAATACGTCGGCTCAACGGCGTACTTCTCCGGGTGCTCATCCAGCCAGGCCTGCAGTTCTTCGCTGGTTGGCGCCGCGGGCGTTGCGCCGTCGATGATGAACTGGACTTTCTGAGTCATGCGCCGCCGCACGACCGGATCGTCGCGATCGAGTCCCATCGCCAGAGCCTCGCGATAGAAGATTTCCTCGCGCACCCAGCCGTCGATCAGACCCCGCAGCTCATCCTGCGTCGGCGCCCGCTGCCATACGCGCTCGAACTGCTCGCGCAGATTCCTGATCTGACCGTTCGACACGACGATCTCATCTGGCGCGTTGAAGCCCTCGCGATTCAGCAAGCCATACAGGGCGAAGAGCAGAGCGCCCAGAATGAAAAAATGCACGAGTGGCTCGCGAATCAGACGGTTCATAGGATGAGATGGACAGTTGGCAGTTGGCGGTTGACGGTCAGACGAAGACGATCGCAGCGCATGGACAGAGCCTTGTGAAGGAGACGACAGACGTGATCGGTGAGCGAGCCGCTATCTAGCTGTCAACGGTCAACTGTCAACCGTCAACCTTTATCTCACGGCGTATACCAGATCGGTGAGGTCCAGGCGCGCTCCTGTGTGATCATCGGGACGTTCTTCGACATCTTGACCTTGTAGCGAACGGCGTCGTACGCAGTCCAGCGCGGTGTTG
>DATAFY010000228.1:0-3531 GCA_036257205.1 Steroidobacter sp.
TATCGAAGGCCAAGGTCGATTTACCGGAGCCCGAGACGCCGGTCACGACCGTAAACCGATTGCGCGGCAACTCGACATCGATGTCCTTCAAGTTGTGCTCGCGTGCGCCGTGTATGCGGATCGATGCGCTCGCATCGGCGCCGCGGGACAGTTGACTGGCGACCACCGGCCCGTCAGAAACACCGCCCGACAACGTTCTCGGAGCGACTGCGAACGGCCGTCCATCACTAGCGAAAATCCCGCAGGGGCCATCCGCCTCCCGCAACGCCCGCCCCGTATGCGAGGCCGCGCAGCGCATCACATCCGCAGGCGCGCCGGCGCACACCAGCTGACCGCCGGTCTCGCCGCCCTCCGGACCAAGGTCGATGATCCAATCCGCCGCGGCGATCACATCGAGGTTGTGCTCGATCACCAGCACCGAGTGCCCTGACTGAATAAGTCGCTGGAACGCGCCGAGCAGCTTTTCGATGTCCTCGAAATGCAAACCCGTGGTGGGCTCGTCGAAAAGGAACAGCGCGCCGCTTGCCGTGCGGCTGTGGTCCGCGGCGGCCGCCGCCAAATGGCCCGCGAGCTTCAGTCGTTGCGCCTCGCCGCCGGACAATGTCGGCACAGGTTGTCCCAGTCGCAGATAGTCAAGGCCGACTTCGACGAGCGGCATGAGCGCAGCGAGCACTTGCGGCTCCGTTTGGAAGAACAGGAGCGCTTCGGCGACGGTCATCTCGAGCACGTCGGCGATGCTGCGGCCCGGGCCGCCTGCGCGATGGAGGGTGATTTCGAGAATCTCCGGGCGATAGCGACGAGCATTGCAATCCGGACATCGCAGGTACACGTCAGAGAGAAATTGCATTTCGACTCGCTCAAACCCATTGCCGCTGCACGTCGGACAACGCCCGGCGCCCGAATTGAAGCTGAATGTCCCGATGGTGTAGCCGCGCTCGCGAGCGAGCGGCTCGGCGGCGAACAACTTGCGAATGGCGTCGAATGCGCCGACGTAACTCGCCGGGTTGGAGCGCGCGGTCCGACCAATCGGCGCCTGATCGACCAGCACGACGCCGCCGATATGTTCGACGCCTTCGATGGAGTCGTGCGCGCCCGGCGTCTCTGTCGCCTTGCCGAACCGCTTGAGCAACGCAGGATGCAGTACGTCCTGAATCAGCGTCGACTTGCCCGAGCCCGACACGCCGGTCACACAGACAAGCTTGTGCAGCGGAATCGATACGTCGATGCCTTTCAGGTTGTGCTCGCGAGCGCCGCGCACGCCAAGCCATGGGTCGTTCCGCTGTGGGCCCTCGCTCATGAGGGCGGCGAACGATGCGCGCGCAGCGCTCCGAGCGTCCGCTCTGCCGTGATCATCGCCTCCATTTGAGCGGCGGCGGCTCACGGACCTGCGCCCCAGGAGATAATCCGCCGTCAGTGAGTTTCGCGCGCGAACCAGTTCATCCGGTTTGCCGTAAAAGACGATCTGTCCACCCCGTTCGCCCGGTCCGGGGCCGACGTCGATGATCCGATCCGCCGCTTGCATCACTTGCGGATCGTGCTCCACGACCACGAGAGAATTCCCGGCCTCTTTCAATCGGCGCATCACATTCACTACGCGTCCGATGTCGCGCGGGTGCAAGCCGATCGATGGCTCATCAAGCACGAAAAGCGTGTTGACGAGCGACGTCCCGAGCGCGGTGGTGAGGTTGATCCGTTGCACTTCTCCGCCGGACAGCGTGCGCGACTGACGATCGAGCGTCAGATAGCCCAAACCGACGTCGAGCAGGAACCCGAGGCGGCTGCGTATTTCGCGCAGCACCAGGTCGGACGCCTCATCGAGCGGAGCGGGCAGGGAGAGTCTCTCGAAGAACGCGCGGCAACGTTCGATCGGCAGCAACATGAGTTCGTGCAAGCTCACTCCGGGCAATCGCTGCAGCCCCTCGTGCGACCATCGTGTTCCGCTCGGACGGAATCGTTCGTGCGGCTGCAGCGTCGCGTCTGCATCCGCACGCGCGCCGAGGCGCCATAGAAGCGCGTCCGTCTTCAAGCGAGCGCCGGCGCAAGCGGGGCATGGCGTGTACGCGCGATATTTAGAGAGCAGCACCCGAATATGCATCTTGTAAGACTTCGTTTCGAGCCAAGCGAAAAAGCGCCGCACCCCATACCAGCGTTTCTCCTCCCAACTGCCCTCGCCCTCCAGCACCCAGCGCTTTTGCTCTTCAGTGAGCGCCGACCACGGCGTGTCGATCGGAATCCCTCGCTTGCGGGCGAACTTGAGCAGATCGTCCTGGCACTCCCGATAGGATTCGGTCTGCCACGGCCGCACGGCGCCGCCGCTCAAGGTCTTGCTCTCGTCCGGAACCACCAGGCCGAAGTCGATGCCGATCGTGCGACCGAACCCGCGACACGTCTCACAGGCGCCGAGCGGCGAGTTGAACGAAAACAGACTCGGCGTCGGCTCCTGGTAATGAATGTCGCAGTCGGCGCACTGCAGATCGCACGAGAACCGCCAGACCGCGGCGATCAGCGGCGAGGAGACGCCCGCTTCGTACGCTCCGGGCGGACTGTGGCCGACGGCTGAGCACAACCCAGCGACCGCTTCTGCCTGCGCTGCGATATGGACGCCGACGCGCCCTTGGCCCACGCGAAGCGCGCTCTCCAACGCTTCGATGATTCGCTGACGATTGTCCTCGCTCCAGCGCACCCGGTCCTGGATCATTTCCAACACGATCTGCGGCGCCGTTTCACGCGGACGCCTTGCGCCGGCCTTCTTCGGCGGCGCGCCGCCTGCATCGTTGCTCTCACGCACGCTGCGCTGAAAGACGCGCGTGTATCCCTGCTTCTCGAGCAACGAGAGCACCTCCGCCTCTGAGAAGTTGTGAGGCACGGTCACGGGAAACGTCACGATGACGCGCACATCCGAGCCCCGGGGAGCGAGCCGCTCGCTCACTTCGCTCCAGACGCTCTGCGCGGTGTGGCGTTTCACTGGGGCGGCGCACCCCCGGCAGTAGAGCTGCGCCGCGCGCGCATATAGCAGCTTTAGATGGTCATTCAGCTCCGTCATGGTGCCGACAGTCGAACGCGACGTGCGCACTGGATTGGTCTGATCGATGGCGATGGCGGGAGGAATGCCTTCGATCCGGTCGACCTGCGGCCGATCCATGCGGTCCAGGAACTGTCGCGCGTACGGTGAGAAGGTTTCGACATAGCGACGCTGCCCTTCGGCGTACAACGTATCGAACACCAGCGAGGACTTGCCCGAGCCCGACACCCCAGTGACGACGATCAGCTCGTTCGTCGGCAATTCCAGATCAATATTTTTCAGATTGTTCTGGCGGGCGCCGCGAATGACGATGGAGTTGGACATTGGCTGGGCGGTTGCCTGTAGGCGGTAGACTGCAGGAGAAAGAAAGTCCGTCGCGCCCGCTGGACGGAGCACGCCGGCGCATGTGAACGGGTTAGCTTGCCATTACGCCCGAAAAAGAAGCCAGCAGGCGTCTTCTTTCCCTTCCGCGAGCGCTCAGAGACTCACGAGCGGCGGCAAAGGACAAT
>DATAFY010000256.1:0-4960 GCA_036257205.1 Steroidobacter sp.
CAGGCGCTTGCGCAAAAGGCGGATGGAACGGGCCGCTTGATCCTGCGCACTCGCGCGAGCACCGCGGTGAACATCGGGGCGCGACGCCATCGCGTGGTCGCGTGCATCGAGTTCCAGGACAACGGACCCGGCGTACCAGAGCACTTGCGCGAGACGTTGTTCTATCCGCTGGTGACGGGGCGCAGCGACGGCACTGGCCTCGGCCTGGCAGTCGCACAGGATCTCGTGAGCCGCCACGACGGCTTGATCGAGTTCGACAGCCGTCCCGGCCACACCATCTTTACGATCTTGTTGCCTTTCAATTCCGATGACGTCTCAGAAGCCTCTTAACGTCTGGCTCATCGACGACGACGCCTCTATTCGTTGGGTCCTCGAACGCGCGCTGCGCCAGGGCGGGATGGCCCCAACCGCCTTCGATCAGGCGGACGCCGTGCTCACGGCTTTGCGAGTCGATCGACCCGACGTGCTCATCACCGACGTTCGCATGCCCGGTCGCAGCGGTTTGGATCTGCTGGCGCAAATTCGCGGCTCACAACCCGAGCTGCCGGTCATCGTGATGACTGCGCACTCGGACCTCGACAGCGCCGTCGCCGCGTACCACGGAGGCGCATTCGAATATCTGCCGAAGCCGTTCGACGTCGATCAGGCGGTGGAGCTGGTCAAGCGCGCAGCCCAGCAGCAGGCCCGCACCCAAGAGCCCGCGCCCGAGTCGCGGCGCATCCCGGAAATGCTCGGTCATGCCGCGGCGATGCAAGAGGTGTTTCGGGCGATCGGCCGGTTGTCGCGCTCGAGCATGACCGTGCTCATCACGGGCGAATCGGGCACCGGCAAAGAACTCGTCGCGCGCGCCTTGCACCGACATAGCCCTCGCGCCAACAAGGCGTTCATCGCCCTCAACACGTCCGCCTTTACGGCTGAGCTGCTGGAATCCGAGTTGTTCGGCCACGAGAAGGGTTCATTCACCGGCGCTGATCAGTTGCGCCGCGGGCGCTTTGAGCAGGCGGACGGCGGCGCGTTGTTTCTCGATGAAATCGGCGACATGTCCCCGCAGCTGCAAACCAGACTGTTGCGAGTGCTCGCGGAAGGCGAGTTCTATCGGGTGGGCGGCACTGCGCCCGTTCGCGTGGACGTGCGCGTAATCGCAGCGACGCATCAGGATCTGGATGCGCGCGTGAAGCAGAACCTGTTCCGAGAGGATCTGCTGCACCGTCTGAACGTCATTCGCATCGAAGTGCCGCCGCTGCGTTCGCGCCGCGAGGACATCCCCGAGCTGTTGTCGCACTACCTGCATGAAGCCGCTGTGGAGCTCGGCGTCGAGCCGAAGACGCTGAGCCCGCAAGCCGCCGCCGCGCTGTGCGGCTTCGACTGGCCCGGCAACGTGCGGCAGCTGGTGAATGCGTGCCGACGCCTCAGCGTGACGGCGCCGGGGCGTGAGATCAAAGCCGAGGACATTCCGCCGGATCTAGGAGGCGCGCCCGACGCGAGCAAGTTGCAGGACGCGTGGACCCGGCAACTCGCCGCCTGGGCCGAACGCAGGCTCGCGGCGGGCGAAACGCCGCTGGTGGAGGAAGCGATGCGAGAGTTCGAGCGCACTCTGATCCGCGCGGCCCTGCGTAAGGCCGAGGGCGGTCGTCAGGAGGCCGCGCGCCTGCTTGGATGGGGCCGCAACACGCTCACGCGCAAGCTGAAGGAGCTTGCGATGGATGAAGAGTAGAGACGAGATGCGGCGCGAAGATCGCGCCGCTGAGACACTCATGTGGCGTTCGGCGCCTGGGACGGCGAGCCGTGAGAGGAAGAGGTCCCCACGACCTCCTTCACTGAACGCAACCCGTTTCGGGCCAGATACTGCGCAATTCCTGCATTGATTTTCGCGCACACCAGCGGATCGTAAAAAAGCGCCGTGCCTACGCCGACGGCGCTCGCACCGGCGATCAAAAACTCAAGCGCATCGTTGGCTGAGGCGATTCCGCCCTGACCTATGATCGGCACGTTGTGCTTCCTCGCGACCTCGTAGACCTGATGCACTTTCAGCAGCGCGATCGGCTTGATCGCCGGGCCTGACAGTCCGCCCTGGATGTTCCCGATCACCGGCCGACGCGTGTTCACGTCGATCGCCATTCCCATGACCGTGTTGATGACCGACAGAGCATCGCTGCCCGCCTCGATGCAGCGACGCGCGTTTTCACGAATATCGGTCTGATTGGGCGACAACTTCGTGATGAGCGGCTTTTGGGTGACCGCGCGACATGCGGCGACCACGCGGGCGGACATGTCGGGGTAATTTCCGAACTGCACGCCGCCTTCCTTGATATTGGGGCAGGAGATGTTGATCTCGATCGCATCGATCGGCGAATCGTCGAATCTGCGCGTCACCTCCACGTAGTCCTCGATCGTCGAGCCGCACGCGTTTGCGATGAAGCGCGTCTCGGTGAAATCGAGCGTAGGCAGGATCTTGTCGACAACGTGATCGACGCCGGGATTCTGCAATCCGATGGCATTCAACATCCCCATGGGAGTCTCATACACTCGATGGGGCGGGTTGCCGAGCCGCGGCTCGCGAGTCGTGCCCTTCAGTACGATCGCGCCGGCGTCCGCATTGGAGAAACCCTCGACGCGCGTGTACTCCTCGCCAAAGCCGACGCAGCCGGAGAGCAGTACGATCGGGGAGGAGAACTTCAGCCCGCAAAATTCGGTGGAGATCATGAGGCAAGCGGCTTTCAAGGGACGGCGGATGGCCGCTAGTCTAGCCCAAGGTCCGCAAGCGCCGTTCTAAGCTATTCTGCGATCCCTCGCCCCTCGATGCGTCATGTTCAACGTCGTTCTCTATCAGCCCGAGATCCCGCCGAACACAGGCAACATCATTCGCCTTTGTGCGAACAGCGGCGCAGCCCTGCACCTGATCAGGCCGCTCGGATTCGACGTCAGCGAAAAAGCCGTGCGCCGCGCGGGAATGGACTACGCGGACTTGGCGGAGGTGCGCGTTTGGGATTCTTTCGATGAGTGCCTCGCCGCCCTGATGTCGCCTCGTTGGTTCGCCGTGTCTAGCCGCGGCGCGACTCGCTACGACGTAGTCCAGTACGCGGCGGGCGATGCGTTTGTGTTCGGACCGGAAACTCGGGGTCTGCCGTCGCAAGTGCTGGAGCGCTGTCCGCCCGAGCGGCGTTTGCGCCTGCCGATGCGCGCAGGAAACCGCAGCCTCAATCTGTCGAATGCAGCTGCGGTGCTGGTGTACGAGGCGTGGCGGCAGTCGGGTTTCGCAGGAACCGACTGACCCGGCATGGGAGCTCGGGCGCGTGCAGTCCTCGTCGAAGCGCGCCGTTCACTCCGCCTTCAGCGCGCGGCTCATCAGTTCTTTCACGGCTTCTTTCGCCGAGACCCCGTCATAAATGACGCGATACACCTGTTCGGACAGCGGCATCTCGACATGGAGCGTCTGCGCGACATCGCGTACTGCACGCGAGGCCAACACGCCCTCCACAACCTGCCCAATGGCTGTTTGCGCAGCAGCAACGTTCTCGCCGGCGGCGAGCGCCAGGCCGAAGCGACGATTCCTGGACTGATTGTCGGTGCACGTGAGCACCAGATCTCCGAGGCCCGCCAAACCCATGAAGGTTTCTTTTCGGGCGCCCAGTGCGATGCCCAGACGCGTCATCTCGACCAGCCCTCGCGTGATTAGGGCGATGCGTGTGTTCGCGCCGAAGCCGAGTCCGTCCGAAATGCCCGCGCCGATCGCCAGCACATTTTTCGTCGCGCCGCCGACTTCAACCCCGATGACGTCCTCGGACGTATACGCGCGGAAGTTGAGCCCGGACAGCCGGCGGGCGAGCTCCGCAGCGAAAGTCTGGTCCTTCGCTGCAATCGTCATCGCGGTCGGCAGGCCCGCGCCGACTTCGGTTGCGAACGTCGGCCCGGAGATGACGGCGAGGGGCACCCGATCGCCGAGCGCCTGGTGGGCCACTTGGTGCGGGAGCAAACCCGTAGACAGTTCGAATCCTTTGGTCGCCCACGCCACTCGCGCCTCGCGCGACAAATGCGGGGCCAAGTCCCGCAGCATCTCGCGCAGCGCGTGGCTGGGAACCGCGACCAGCACGTCCCGGCTCGCGCCCACGGCGGCCGCGAGGTCGGGTTCGATGCGCAAACTGCCCGGAAACGGCGCGTTCGGCAGGTAACGCGCGTTACGTCGATCGCGCGCCAGTTGCTCGAGTTGGCTCCGATCGCGCCCCCAAAGCACAGCGGCGCGCCCGGTGCGCGCCGCCTGTATCGCCAGGGCAGTGCCCCACGAGCCGGCGCCCAGTACGGCGAGTTGCGCCGGAGAAGCTTGCGCTTCAGGCGCTGCAGCCATGGCTGCTCAGTTGACTGAGGCCGCGGGGGCCTGCGGCTGTTGTTGCTGCGCTCGCGCGGCCGCCTGGTTAAAGAGCGCATCGAAGTTCACCGGCGGCAACAGGAACGGCGGGAAGCCGCCTTTCGTCACCAGGCTGGAGATCACTTCGCGTGCGTACGGCAGCAAGTAATTCGGGCAGAAAATCCCGAGGATGCGTTGCATCTCAGGGGCGGGCACGTTGCGGATGCCGAAGGCGCCGGCCTGTTGGAGCTCAATCAGCCATACCGTCTTTTCGGCGGCTTGTGCTTCGATGCGCACCGTCAGCACGACCTCTTTGAGGTCGCCGCCTAGATCATTCACTGACGTGTTCAGGTTGAGATTGATGGTGGGGTTCGCCGTGTTCGACGGGACGCGCGGTCCGTTGGGCGCTTCGAAGGACACGTCTTTGACGTACACGGCCTGCGGCGCGAACTGCGGGCTGTTCGGATCGGCGGCCTGAGCATTGGGTGCGGAAGCTTCATCAACCATGTTAGCAATCCTCGATTCGGGTGCGTCGCAGAACTGTCATACCGATTGCAGCGATTGCCCGCGACGCAGCATCGCCACCGAAATCCGTTCCTGAATTGTGACTAGCGATGG
>DATAFY010000300.1:0-3548 GCA_036257205.1 Steroidobacter sp.
GAGTGGTCAAAGTCGCCGCGGGAGGCGCTGCGGTTTGCGATGAGCCGAATACGGCCCAGTCGACAGGCGCTTGCGGAACTGAATGACTGCGTAAACGCCGAGCCATCGCTGACCGGCGTTCCGTGGTACGAGTTGTCGCACGGCGCGCGAATTCTGCGCTGGATTTTTTCTCACCCTCCAAGGGTGCAGACAATTTTCTCGGTCCGCTCTGCATTGGGACATGAGCCGTTGTCACGCTCTGATCTGACGTGACTTCGCACGATCTAACGAGTGGTGAGCTCACCATAGATTTGTAGAAATCGGTTGGCGGTGTAGTCGGCGTCCTCGACGAGCGCGCGACGCCAGGCGCAATCGGCAATCCGCATACGCATCGCTTCATCGGCGATCAACTGGCGGATCCCTGCCGCAAGGGCGACTGGATCGGCGACTGGGACGCACACCGCAGCGGCGGGCGCCCACTCCGTCACATGCCCCACAGCCGTTCCGACCGTGGGAACGCCCTGCACCGCCGCCTCCAGCATCGCGAGCGGACCCGCTTCATGAAGCGACGATACGATGTTGATATGCGCGCGCTGCACCAGCGGCCGACTCTGTTTTTGAGTCAGAAATCCGTGGAACGTCACCCTGTCGTTCAACTCCAGCTCAGCGGCCATTGCCTGCACCGCCCCACCGAGCGTGTCCTCACCAATGACGTCCATGCGAAAGTCGATGGCGGAGTTCGCGAGGCTCGCCAGCGCGCGCAGCAACGTCGCATGATCCTTGACGCGATTGAGGCTGGCTACCTGCACCAGACGAATCTGGGCGCCAGCGGCACGGGAAACAGGCGACGAAGGCGGCCATTCCTGCAAGTCGACGCCCAGCGGCACGCGTTGCCCGTGATACCCGACAGCCTGGATCTGCTTGAGGATGAAGGCGCTCGCCGCCGTCACTACATCCGCCCTCCGCAGGGTGAACGCTTCGCGCAGACGACCGCGCCACTTGAGCCTGCCGCCGTATTGAATATCCGGCAAGGCGACCAGCTCGCCGCCCGCAACGTGCACCAGGCACGGAATGCCGAGCAGGTATCCGACTGCGACCGCCGCAAGTCCGCAGGACCCTGAAAAAATCGAGTGGACGATGTCAAATCGGGCCACGCGATGTTCCTTCAGGATCGCTGCGACTACCTTTAACGGCGCCAGTCCTGCGCCGACATTGTGGACACGCGCGCCGCACAAGTCCCACTCACCCGGGGCCGGCGCCTGCACGAGAGGGAAAACATGAACCGAGTGTTCCGCGGATAATCGCTTGAGCAACGCCAGCAAGGCGGGAATGACGCGGTATTCTCCGGATTGGTCCACGCCACCGGGAATGACAAGCGCGACTTTCATGGAGCGGTGATTGCCGGCGGTAGACGCAGATGCGTTAGCCTATGACCTGTGTGTGCACGTCCGTGGGATCCAATGCAAGGACTCCGAACGTCCATGAATTATTCCACGGATCCCCTCGTACGCCCGTATCGCGATGGCGATGAGGACCAGCTCGTCGATCTGTTCCTCGCGGCTTACGGGCATCCCATCACCCGGGATCATTGGCGCTGGAAGCTCAGGGGCGCAGGTTCCCTGGCAAATGTCTGGCTGGCTCAAATCGAGGACCGTATCGTCTTTCAGTATGCGGGCATCCCGCTGCGCATTCAGCTGGCGGGCGTCCCCGCAACGGCCATGGTCGCGGTCGATGCGATGACAGCCCCGGAGTTCAGACGCCGCGGACTGCTCACAACAGTGGTGCAACGGGCGCACAGCAACTGGCGTGATCAGGGAATCGCCTTCGTGCTCGGCCTTCCGAACGAGCACTGGGGATCAAGGACGCGCGCTCTGGGTTGGCAACGGCTGTTTCCACTTCAGTGGCTGTTTCAGCCGCTGCGTCCGGAAGGGTTGATTGCCTACCGCCTGAAGGCGCCGTGGGCAGGTAAGGTCACGGCGTTCGGAAGCCTGTGGAATCGATGGCTGCGCACGCGGTTCCGGCCCGACAGCCGGCTACGCATGGAGAACGTCGCGATCGCAGGGGATGAATTCGATCACCTTTGGCGACGCGGCCGCTCGGAGAGCCTCGTCACACCGGTTCGCGATCGGCAATGGGTGGATTGGCGTTTCTTCGCCTCGCCGATGCATACCTATCAGGTCGTTCTGGCGCAGGATGACAAGGGTCCAGCCGGCTATTGTGTGTATCGCATCAAGCGGGCGTCTCTCACGCTGCTTCATGTCGCTGAGATTGTTACGGCGCACGACCATCCGCAGGTTCGAGATTCACTGTTGAGCCACATCATCGAACAGGCTTCAAACGCTGGCGCGCACGGCGTCGTCGCGCTGGCCGTGACCGGCAGCGACCATTTCCGCTGGCTCCGCCACGCCTGCTTCATGCGTGGACCAGCCTTCATGGTTCATCTCGTGCCATTGGACCGGCAGCTGCCGGCCGAAGCGCTGCGCGACGTGCGACATTGGAACCTGACAGGCGCCGAATTCGATGTCGTTTAGATCGAAACTGCGCCCGCTCAAACGGGCCTGCGCTCGCCCGATGGCCTCGACCTGGGAGATGGGCTTCAGATGTGCGGCGGGTTGGTCGCAGCCCGCCGTGCACTGGCGCTCGCCAGGCGGACAACGAGTCCTGGTGGTCGCTCCCCACCCCGACGATGAAGCAATCGGCTGCGGGGGAACCATCCTCAGACACGTTGCCGCCGCTGATTACGTCTGTGTCGCCATCGCGACCGATGGGCGGCGCTCTCGAGTTGTTTCAGATCCGGCCGTGATGGCCCAGGTACGCAGGCAAGAGGCCGAGAATGCCGCCCGGCTATTGGGCGTTGCACGCTGCCAGTGCCTTGGTTTTCCGGAAGGCGAATGGCGACTTGCCGATATGGCGCCGCGATTCGATTCGCTGCTGGCGGAACTCTCGCCACAGATCGTCTATGCACCGTCGCTGATTGACTTCCATCCGGAACATCTTGCCGTCGCCCACGCGCTCGCTGATGCGCTGAGCCGGTCCGACCTACCCGCGATAACGGTCAGGATCTTTCAAGTCCAGGTGCCGCTGACGCGCGAACTCGTGAATCTCGTCTGTGACATCACCTCAACACGCGCCGCATCCGAAGCGGCGCTCCGCGCCTACGCCTCCCAAAGCGGCAGTCTGGAATGCACCTATCGTCAGCGGCGCTACAGCGCGGCTCGACATGGAATTGTCGGCGCTGCAGAGGAATTCTGGGAGATGGGCGCTGATCGTTATTCAGTCCTGCATCGCGCTCTGCGTGCATACTCAGGCAAAGAATTCCGCGGTTTGCGCTCCTTCCCCTTGTCCGATCCTCTGGCCTTTCTGGTGGGCGGGCAAGCCCGTCGCGCCGCCCGGCGGATCGCAGATCGATCGGCAGGAATAGCCTAGAAGGACTTCAGGCGCAGAAGATGGCCCAGCCTTGGGCGAATTCGGCGCAACGCATTCGCGGGCAGGTGACGTAAACGGATTGCGTATCGGCGCGGTATCGGCAACGACGTAGTGCTGTAACCGAACTGGCGGGCCACGTCAGC
>DATAFY010000301.1:0-3536 GCA_036257205.1 Steroidobacter sp.
AGCCGCCGTCGTCTGGCTCGGCGGAATCTATGCGCTGATCTACTTTGCTGCGCGACGCAAGCTGTTCAACAACGGATTATTGGAGAACGAGGTCATCGTGGAACGAGCAAGAATCGCCAACGAAAGCCTTGGCGCCATCAAGGAGATTCTCGTTCTCGGCAATCAGCGCTTCTTTCGTCAGCGCTTCGAAGAAGCCTGTCGGTCGATTTCCCGGTTCGCCCTTAGCAACCATGCCATCGCGCAGAGCCCAAAATACGTACTCGAGTGCATCACCGTCCTCGGTCTGGTCGGGACGGCGATTTTCGTTAGCGCGGGCCGCGGGGTCAGTTCCTGGCTTGCCGAGCTGACTTTCCTCGGATTTGCTGCGTATCGGCTCCTTCCGGCGATTCAGCAGGTTTTTACGTCGGTCGTAAGAATTCGTACGAATCGGGCAATGTTCGAGAGTATTGCTGACGATCTTCGCCTTGCGCTGCGCTCGAAGCAGCATGTCGCCCCAGCCGCACTTGATCGCTCGCGGATGAGCCCGCCGCCGCAGGAGATAAGACTGGAGAATGTATCCTTTCGATATACGGGCGACGCTCCACTCGCCGTTCGCGAAATCACGTTGCGTATCCCGCCGGGCGCCTTGGTCGGTTTTGTCGGACCGAATGGTTCCGGAAAGACGACGCTCGTAGACATCATTCTCGGACTGCTCGTACCAGAATCGGGACGAGTCGTCATTGACGAGACTCCGTTGGACGACACGAATCGCGCAGCCTGGCAGTCCGGGCTTGCCTATGTTCCACAGAACATTTTCCTGCTTGATACGACCATTGGCGGAAACATCGCGCTGGGCGCCTCTGCCGCGGACGCGGACGAGGAGCGAATGATCGAGGCGGCGCGGCTCGCGCGCCTTGACGAACTAGTCCGGAGCCTGCCCGGCGGATATGGCGAAGTTCTTGGTGAGCGCGGCGTTCGATTGAGCGGCGGCCAGCGGCAGCGCGTTGGCATCGCGCGCGCCCTGTATCGCAACGCATCGGTCCTCATCCTGGATGAGGCGACGAGCTCACTGGACGGGCTGGCCGAGCAGGAGATACTTGAGACTCTGCAGACGCTGCGAAGCGAGCGCACCGTCATTCTGGTCGCGCACCGGTTAAGCACGGTGAAGCAATGCGACGTCATTTTCGAACTCGACAAAGGAACGCTCGTTCGCAGCGGAACCTACGATGAATTGGAGCGGCATTCGCCGCAGTTCAGGCGAATGCTCGGCAAAGCTGCCGGCGACCGGGGAGAGGATTTCGGGCGGTCGACCCTTCCATCCTCACCGCAGCCGCGATCCAAGACGTCTTAGCGCTCACGACCGGCGGGCCCGAAGACGACGGAAGCAGGCGGGACACATTTCGCGGACGACGTTGACGACCCAGTGGCGTAAACGAGCCCGCGCAAGCCAATTGCTCACACGCAACCGCATGCCCACCGGCAGCGCGCGCCGAACGAACAGGGCGTTCAACTGAATTTGTGTGTGCGCCTGGTCTGTCGCCAGCTCTGTGAATCCCAGCCCCTCCAGGAGCGCCTTGACTTCCGGGTAGAGTTTCTGATTCGAGCCGATGCAGGGCGACGTCTCCACTTCCACATGGAGCAGGTGGACTTGTCCGGCAATACCGGCGGCGCCTTCAATCACTTCGTATCCCTTGCCTTCCACGTCAATCCACAGAGCCAGACGCGCATCGGGCGGGTGCTTATCCGCCAGGAACGTGTCCAACCGCGTGGTCTTGACGGAAATGACGGCCGACAGTTGGGATTCCTCGGATCGCCGGTGCAGCGAGCTCATCCCACGACGATGATGAGGCTGGGAATAATCCGCTTTGACGAGGAAGAACTCTCCTACGCCGTCGTAGTTGGTGGCCGCAAACGGCGCCAGCTGGATGTTGTGCTGTCGCAGCGCTGGATCGGCCTGCATGAGACGAAAGTTCTCGGGGTTCGGCTCGAATGCATAGATACTCGCCCGGTTGAGCACGCTGCGAAACATCAGTGCGTCGGCGCCGTCCATGGATCCGACGTCGCAAACGGCGTTGACCTGCATCGCGCGCAGCAATCTGGCGAACAGACGTCGCGTATTGACAATCATCGCAAAGAAAATCGCTGTCTGAGATGGATAGGCTATCACCGCGTGGAAGTGCGGAGTGCGCATGAAGATCGCTCTGGTCGTGCCAGGGGGTGTTGATCGATCGGGCGAGTATCGCGTGATCCCGGCGTTGGTGGCGTTGATTGCACGGTTGGCGCGGGGTCATCAAGTTCATGTGTTCGCGTTGGCGCAGGAGCCGATTGCCGCGGCCTGGAAGCTCGCGGGTGCAGACGTTCACAACATCGGAGCCCGGGGCGTCGTGCCGCGAGCGATTGCAGCAATCCTGCGCGAGAACCGCGCCGCCCCCTTCAGCATCGTCCATTCCATGTGGTCTGGATGGTGTGGTCTCGTCGCTGTCACAGCGGCCAGAGTTCTGGGAATCCCAAGTCTCGTGCACGTGGCCGGCGGGGAGCTCGTTGGTTTGCCGGAGATTGGTTACGGGGGTCGACTCCGCTGGTACGGACGCATACGCGAACCGTTCGTGCTGCGAAATGCAACGGCGGTAAGCGCAGCGAGCGAACCGATCATTGGTTCGATTGCGCCGCTTGGAATCGAGGCGCAGCGCGTTCCGCTGGGCGTAGATCTCGAAGTATGGCCGCCACGCATGCCGGTACGACGCGAGGGGAGCGGTGCGGCCAGACTGATTCACGTTGCAAGCCTGAATCGTGTCAAGGATCAGGCCACGTTGCTGCACGCGCTCGCTGTACTCGACGCGTCGGGTGTGGACTTTCAGATCGACATCGTCGGCGAGGATACGCTGCGCGGCGAGATTCAGGCCATGAGTGCGAAGCTGGGTCTGGCCGAAAGAACGATGTTTCACGGATTTCTGCCGCAGCGACAATTGCGCCCGCTGATGGAAGCGGCGCACGTGAACCTCATTTCGTCCCTCCACGAGGCGGGTCCGCTTGCGATGCTGGAAGCGGCGGTCGCCGGCGTGCCCACTGCCGGAACGGCGGTCGGACATATTGCGGATTGGGCGCCCAGCGCCGCACTTTCGGCGCCTCCTGGCCAGCCCGTTGAACTGGCGTCCGCCATCAGGCGATTGCTCGAAGACGAAGATCTGCGCCTGAAAATTGCCTGTGAGGCGTCGCAGCGCGCCAGGGCGCAGGACGCCGATTACACCGCGAACCGATTTCTACAAATCTATCGTGAGCTCACCAGTCGTTAGATCGTGCGAACTTCAGGTCAGATCAGAGCGTGACAACGGCTCATGTCCCAATGCAGAGCGGACCGAGAAAATTGTCTGCACCCTTGGAGGGTGAGAAAAAATCCAGCGCAGAATTCGCGCGCGGTGCGACAACTCGTACCACGGAACGCCGGTCAGCGATGGCTCGGCGTTTACGCAGTCATTCAGTTCCGCAAGCGCCTGTCGACTGGGCCGTATTCGGCTCATCGCAAACCGCAGCGCCTCCCGCGGCGACTTTGACCACTC
>DATAFY010000325.1:0-11879 GCA_036257205.1 Steroidobacter sp.
CCCTCGCGAGCGAGCAGACGCGCCGCATTTTCGGCGCTGCGCTCGCGACCGCCGGACTGGGCGAGGCGGTGCGGCTCGTAAATGGCCGGGCCCAGGAAGTCATGGCGGCCAGCGACGCTGTGCTGCTCGCGTCCGGAACGGCGACGCTGGAGGCAACGCTCGTGAAGCGGCCGATGGTTGTGGCGTATCGCTTGAGCGGGCTCACAAGTTTTCTGCTCAAGCGCCTGAAACTGTTCAAGGCGTCGTTCTTTGCTCAGCCAAACCTGCTCGCCGGGCGTCAGGTCGTGCCCGAGTACTTCAATGAGGACGTTCGCGCCGAGATTCTCGGGCCCGCCGTCCTCGCACAATTAGAACGTGCCGATCGCGAACAGCTCGTGCAAACTTTCGTCTCGATCCACCAGAGCCTGCGGCGCGACGCAAGCGCGCGTGCGGCGGATGCGATCATGGAACTGCTGAAGAAGAAGTGATTAGCATCTATTCACTGGCGGCTCGCTAAAACGTAGAAGTCGGCGAAACGTGCGGGAGGTTGAGAACGAGAATGGCGGCGCGTCCCCACACGATGAGTCTGCCGCTCGCGGCGCACGGCCTGATCGCCGGCGTGGACGAAGCGGGCCGAGGTCCTCTTGCGGGCCCCGTCGTGGCAGCCGCCGTGATTCTCGATCCGCGCAGGCGCATCCGCGGCATACGAGACTCAAAGGTCATCGAGCCCGAAGAACGTACGCTGCTGGCGCACAAGATCCGCCAGAGCGCGCTCGCGTGGTCCATTGCGTGGGCGGACGTGGAGGAGATCGATGCGCACAACATTCTCGAGGCGACTTATCTCGCCATGCGCCGAGCCTTATGCGGCTTGCGCCTTCAACCCGCCCACGTTCAGATTGACGGCAATCGTTGCCCCTCCTTCGCCGGCCTGCCGCTGAAGTGCACATACGAGGCGATCATCGACGGCGATGCGCTGCGCACCTGCATAGGCGCGGCGTCGATCCTCGCGAAGGTGAGGCGCGATGCGATGATGACGGATCTGGACGCACTCTATCCGCAGTACGGGTTCGCCTCCCATAAGGGCTACAGCACGCCCCAGCACTACGAGGCGCTCGCCAAGCACGGTCCCTCGCCGATCCACCGGCGCAGTTTCGAGCCCGTACGCCTCGCATACGCGGGTGGACACGAGCGCGCGGACGGATGGTCAGGATCCGCCCTCGCGAGCATCGCCAGTTAGGTCTCAATGTTCGTCCATCTTCACCTGCACACGGAATACTCGCTGGTCGACAGCGTCGTGCGCATTCAGAGCGAGGGGGAGGGCGTCCCCGGCCTGATGGACGCCGCGGCCGGCGCCGGCATGCCCGCCGTGGCGCTCACCGACCAGAGCAATCTGTTCGCGATGGTGAAGTTCTACAGGGCGGCGCAGGCCGCGGGCGTCAAGCCGATCATCGGCGTCGATCTCAAGATCCGCGAGACCGGCGAGCGCGCAGTGCCCTCGACGCTGGTTCTTCTGTGCCAGAACGAAGCGGGGTACCTCAACCTTTCGCGGCTCGTCAGTCGCTCTTATCTGGAGGGCCAGCAGCGCGGTGTGGCGAGCGTTGATCGCAGTTGGCTGACGCGCGAGGGATTGCGCGGACTCATCGCGCTGTCGGGGGCCCGCGACGGGGACGTCGGCCGGGCGTTGCTCGGCGAACGGCGTGATGAGGCGTGCAGCGCGCTCGATTTCTGGCTCGACCTGTTCGACGATCGTTACTACCTGGAATTGCAGCGCACGGGCCGGGCCGGTGAGGAGCGCTGCGTCCAAGGCTCGCTGGAGCTCGCCATCGAGCGCGGCGTCCCGGTCGTGGCGACGAATGACGTGCGATTCGTTCGCGCCGAGGATTTCGAGGCGCATGAGGCCCGCGTGTGCATTCAGGAAGGGACGTTGCTCGATGATCCCAAGCGACGTCGGCGCTATTCCCCGCAGCAGTATCTGAAGACGCCGCAGCAGATGGCGGAGCTCTTCAGGGACGCGCCTGAGGCGATCGAAAACTCGGTGGAGATTGCGCGTCGCTGCACCCTTGAGCTGAAGCTCGGCAAGTCCGTGCTGCCTGCGTATCCGGTGCCGAGCGGCCTGACCACCGAGGACTTTTTGCGCGAGCAATCCCGGCGCGGGCTCGACGCACGACTCCTCCAGCTTGCTGCGACCCCGATCCAGGGGCGCGCGATCACCCGCGAAGAATACGTGCAGCGGCTCGAAACCGAGCTGGGCGTGATTTGTCAGATGGGATTCGCCGGCTACTTCCTCATCGTGGCGGATTTCATCCGATGGGCTCGCGAGAACGGCGTGCCGGTGGGCCCCGGCCGCGGCTCGGGCGCGGGTTCACTCGCGGCGTACGCCATCGGCATCACGGATCTCGATCCGCTGCGCTACGACCTGCTGTTCGAGCGCTTCCTCAATCCCGAGCGCGTCTCCATGCCGGACTTCGACGTGGATTTCTGCATGGACGGCCGCGACCGCGTGATCGAATACGTGGCGCAACGCTACGGGCGCGAGCGGGTGTCGCAGATCATCACTTACGGCACGATGGCCGCGAAGGCGGTTGTGCGGGACGTCGCGCGCGTATTCGGCATGAGCTACGGCTTTGCGGACTCCATCGCAAAACTGATTCCGTTCGAACTCGGGATTACGCTCAAGGACGCGCTCGCGAAGGAAGAGGAACTGCGGCGTCGCTATCAGAACGAGGAAGAAACGCGCGCCATTCTCGATATGGCGATGTCGCTGGAGGGCCTCGTACGCAACGCCGGCATGCACGCCGGCGGCGTCGTGATTGCGCCGTCCGTTCTCACGGATTTCGCGCCGCTGTTCTGCGATGAAGCGGGCAACGGCGTCGTCACGCAATTCGACAAGGACGATGTCGAGCAGGCCGGGCTGGTGAAATTCGACTTTCTCGGTTTGCGGACGCTGACGATCATCGATTGGGCGGTGAAGATCATCAACGGCGAGCGCGAACGCAAAGGCGAGCCGCCGCTCGATGTGTCCGCGCTGCCGATGGACGATAAGGCGGCGTACGACCTGCTGAAGCGGTGCGAGACCACGGCCGTTTTCCAGCTTGAATCGCGCGGCATGAAGGACCTCATCCGGCGCCTGCAGCCCGACTGCTTCGAGGACATCGTCGCGCTCGTGGCCCTGTTTCGTCCGGGCCCGCTGCAGTCGGGCATGGTCGATGACTTCATCGCGCGCAAGCACGGCAAGACGACCGGGCCGATCGACTACCTGCATCCCGATTTGAAGCCGGTCCTGGCGCCGACATACGGCGTCATTCTGTATCAGGAGCAGGTGATGCAGATTGCACAGGTGCTCGCCGGCTATACGCTGGGCGGAGCGGATCTGCTGCGTCGGGCGATGGGCAAGAAGAAGCCCGAAGAGATGGCGAAACAGCGCTCGATCTTCGTCGCGGGCGCGACGCACCGCGGGGTCGATCAGGGGACCGCGGAGCACATCTTCGACCTGATGGAGAAGTTCGCAGGCTACGGCTTCAACAAATCGCATTCTGCGGCGTACGCCTTGCTCTCATATCAGACGGCCTGGCTCAAGGCGCATTACCCGGCCGCCTTCATGTCCGCCGTGCTGTCCGCCGATATGGACAAGACGGACAAGGTCGTCACGCTGATCGATGAGGCGCGTCGCATGCAGCTCAAAGTCGAGCCGCCGGACATCAATCATTCGCGCTACATGTTTACGGTGTCGGGCGAGCGCAGCATCCGCTACGGCCTGGGCGCCATCAAGGGAGTCGGGCAGGCGGTGATCGACATGTTCGTACAGGAGCGAGAGAAAGGCAGCGAGTTCCGCGACCTCGCCGACCTGTGCCGGCGCAGCGATTCAAACCGGATGAACCGGCGTGTGCTCGAAGCGTTGATACGTTCGGGCGCCGCCGATGCGCTCGGCGCGAATCGCGCGACGCTGATGCATGCATTGCCATGCGCCATGCAGCTCGCCGATCAGACCATTCGCGCCCGCGTGGTCGGGCAGGACGACATGTTCGGGCTGATGGACCCGGCCAGCGTCCCGACGCCCGTGCTCAATGAGGTGCTGCCCGACTGGAGTCGACGTGTGCGCCTCGATGGGGAACGTGAGACGCTGGGTCTGTATCTGACCGGGCATCCCTTCGAGGAGTTCGAAGCGGAGCTGCGGCCGATCGTCAGCGGCCGGATTGCCGACGTGCTGGGCGACCGTCCGACCCCGAGCACCGAGGGCTTCCAGTTCAAGGGCAAGCCCGCGACGCTCGCCGGCATGGTATTTGATCTTGGCAAGCGCGGCGGCCGCGTGATCTTCACGCTTGATGACCGAAGCGGCCGTCTCGAGGCATCGATGTTCGAGGACCTCTGGCAGCAGTACCGCAGTCTGATCTCCAAGAACGCCATCCTGATCGTCGAAGGTTCGTTGCGCTTTGATGAGTACATCGAGGGATGGCGGCTGACTGCAAAGCGCGTATTCGACATCGATCAGGCGCGAGAACAGCATGCGCGGCGAGTGCTGCTGCGCTGGCCCGAGCGCGCCGACCGCGGCTTCATCAAATCCCTTGAGCAGGCGCTGAAACCGTTTCGCGGCGGACGCTGCGCCGTGGTCGTGCGTTACCACAATTCTGCAGCGCGAGCGGAGCTCGTGCTCTCGGAGGAGTGGTGCGTGAAGCCGACGCGTGAGTTGACCGACCGTCTCGCCCAGCTCTGCGGAAACGACGGTGTGCGCGTGATCTACGCGCCGCGCATGGATTCGTAAGGTCGCTCGAAGAGTTGGAGGGTCAGGAATCGCGACTGCGGCATGGATCCACGGTCCGGTCCCGCCGCCCCTGCCGCCCGCGAAGCCGTTGCTCTCACGCTAACATAGTGCGACGCCTAAACGCCGTCTGCTGGCGCTGATTGCCGCAACTTCTTCGTTGCGACCAGCTTTCTGAGCGTCGGCGCCCTCCTTACGGAGATTGCTGCATCTCTCGCGATCGGCGTCGAGCAGGCGGGTCTGCTCATAGCGGCCTTCGGCGTTTCAGCGGCGGTCTGCGCACCCACACTGGCCACGCTCGGCTCACGGATCGATCGGCGCGTCGCTCACGGTCGGTGCGATCGCCAATGCGTTCGCCGCTGTCAGCCCGAGCTATGAGCAGTTGATGCTCGCCCGTGTGCTCGCGGCGGTCACGTCCGCCGTTTACACCCCACAAGCGGCCGCGACGGCACGCACCCTTGTGTCAGACGCCGAGCGTCCGCCGACGCTCGCGAAGCTGATGGTCGGATGGGCCGTCGGTTCGGTGCTGGGCAATCCGCTGTCGGTGCTCATTGCGTCCGCATCGAGCTGGCGCATGTCGTTCGGCTTCATTGGCCTTGCGAGCGGCGTGGTGGCCTTTTTCGTGTGGCGCTCATTGCCCTCGGGCATCCATGTGCCGCCGCTCAACTGGCATCGCTGGTTTGAGGTTGTGCGCTCGCCCGCGCTGCGCTGGCTCACGGGGGCGACTGCGCTTACCCATGTCGGCGGCAATGTCGTGCTCAGTTACATCGCGCCAATCGTCAAGGCCGTCCATGGCATCGCTGGGCCTGCTGGCCGCGCTGCTCTTCGCATCCGTGTCGGCGGCCTGATGGGGAATCTCCTCAGCGTGCGGTTCGTGCGCCGGATTGGCGCGACCGGCGTTGCTTACAAGTGCAATGGGTGGTCCGCGGCGATGTTGTTGCTCTGGCCGCTCTTTGCGAGCTGGGCGGCGGCGATCTACATCGTCCAATTTCTTTGGAGTCTGGGCAGCGCGGGCTTTCCGGCCGTACAACAGGCTCGCCTTGTCGCAGCGGCGCCGATGCTTGCGGGGGCGACGATCGCTCTGAATTCATCCATGACGTATCTGGGCGGGTCGGTCGGCGCCGCGATCGGTGCGAGCGCCTGGACGATGGTCCAGCCCCGCTTCATGCCCTGGGTCGGCTTCGTATTCGTCTTAGCAGCGCTCGGTTGTTCGGTCTTGGGCGAGAAGGCGGCGGAGCGCGAGAAACGTGCGGGACGACAGTGATGCGAGCGAACGACTCCTGGAGCAGGCGCGTGTTCACGGAGGATCAGAAGCGGCCGCGAGCCTGAGCCGGAGAGTTCACCGCGAGGGGAGGCCCGCGATCGTCAAGACATCTGCAAGGCGTCGCCTTCGCTTCAACCTGGATGTTGAGGTCCACGTTCATCTGGAAGCCAAACTGCTTTCCGTACGAGACGCCGAAATCCTCGCGATTGAAGACGCCGCTGGCGTTCGCTCCGCAGACTTCCTTGTTCGTCATCGGATGGGGTTTGCAGAGGAACGTGTCGATCTTCAGCCTCAAGGGTTTCGTCACGCCGTGCAGGGTCAGCGCTCCATCGACCGTCGTGGGTGCGCCATTCACGAAATTCGTGAGTGTGCCGACAAAGGTCGCGGTCGGGTAGCGGTCGGCATTGAACATTTCGGGCGACTTCGCATGGTCATTCAACTTGTCATGGCCGAAGTCGATGGAGTGCATATCCACCGTGACATCGAGGCTTCCGGACTGCGCGTCGCGGTCCAGCACGATCGTGCCGGAGGTCTTGTTGAACTTGCCTCGCCAGGTGGACAGTCCGTCCATGTGATCGGCCGCGAAGCTCGGATACGTGTGGTCGGAATCGATCGTGTATTTGATCGGAGCCGCGAGCGCGGTCTGAGCAGCGAATGCGGCAGCCAGAAGCATCACCGACGAAACCTTCATGTGCGCCTCCTTGTGGGCTGTTCGGACGCCGAGAGTAAACGAACTCGACGATCGTTCACAGGTCAGCCGCCGGCGCGTTTCGCCTTCCAACCGCGGCTCGTTAGTTCCTCGACGAGACGGTCACGGTGATCGCCCTGGATCTCGATGCGGCCATTCGCCGCTGAACCGCCGGATCCGCAGCGCTTCTTGAGCTCCGTCGCCAGCGCCTCAAGTTCCTGAGGCGACAGTCCGAGACCGCTGATCACGGTCACGCCCTTGCCTTTGCGTCCCTGGGTTTCGCGGCTCACGCGAACCACGCCGTCGCTCTTCGAGGCGCCCGGCGCGCCTTTCTTACAGACGCATTCGCGCACGGAGCGTAGGCAGTTGGGACAACGTTGACCAATGTCGGTCGTGTACACGATGCCGCCGCCGTCGCGCGCAGAGGTTTTATGCTTCATAGGCGCATTGTTCGTGAAAGCCGGTCGGCCTGCAATTTGGCGCGTGCGGGCGCATAGGTCATGCTTGAGGGGTTTTCCAGCGGGAGTCGCTCATGTCCGAATTGTCGCCTGGCCCGGAGGAGGTCGTCGCCGCCGCAGAGCGGCTTGCAGGGCGCGCCGTTCTCACCCCGTTGCTGCAATCCCAGCAACTGAACGAGCGCGTCGGCGGCGTCGTACTGCTGAAAGCGGAAAATCTTCAGATCGGCGGGGCATTCAAATTTCGCGGCGCGTTCAATCGCCTCGTGCAACTGACGCCGGCCGAGCGTTCGCATGGGGTCGTGGCCTGGTCTTCGGGCAATCACGCCCAGGGGGTGGCGGCGGCCGCGCAGCTTCTGGGCGTGCGTGCTGCAATCGTCATGCCGCAGGACGCGCCGAAGATCAAGATCGACAACACGCGCCGTCTAGGAGCGCAGATCGTCTTCTATGACCGGCAGCATGAAAGCCGTGAAACGATCGCAAAGCGTCTGGCTGCCGAGACAGGCGCTGCTCTCGTGCCTTCCTACGACGACCCGCACGTGATCGCAGGTCAAGGCGTGCTAGCCCTGGAAATCGCTGAGCAGGCGCAACGCATGTACGGGCGCAGCGTCGATGTGTTGCTGGCGCCGTGCAGCGGGGGCGGTCTGGTTGCAGGTTGTGCGCTCGCGATGCGGCATGTCAGCCCGAACACGCGCATCTACAGCGTAGAGCCGGCGATGTTCGACGACACTGCGCGTTCGCTCACGAGCGGTAAGCGCGAATCAGCGCCGACAGGTGCGGTCAGCGCGTGCGACGCGCTGCAGGCGCCTACGCCAGGCGAGTTGACGTTCCCAGTGAATAGACGCCTGCTCGCGGGCGGCCTTACCGCCACGGATGAGACGGTCTTTGAGGCGATGCGCTTTGCGTGGCGGGAGCTGAAGCTCGTGCTCGAGCCCAGCGGCGCGATCGCGCTCGGGGCCTTGCTCGCCGGCGCGCTCGACGTCCGAGGGCGGACGATCGCGGTCGTTCTGTCGGGCGGCAATGTCGATGCGGATCTGTACTGCAAAGTGCTGGCCCGCTCGCCCGAAGTCAACGGATCGTCCGGCCCTGCGTTGTAGCTGATGTGTCGTTCAAGTCGGAGACTTCGATGGTCAAGCAATTCACGATCGCAGGCGTCCTGATCCTCGCCAGCGCCGCGGCGCTGGCGTGCCCGCCGGAACGCGACGCAATGTTGCAGAGCGCGGATCGCAATAAGGATGGATTGATTGCACGCGATGAGTTCCTCGCCGCGCGGGCGGAGCGCTTCTCGAAGATGGACCGCAACGCGGACGGCTTTCTCGACGAAGCCGATCGCCGCCAACCCGACCGGCAAGCCAGACGCGGCGCTATGCTGCGAGAGCGATTCGACGCCAATTCGGACGGCAAGTTTAGCAAGGATGAGTTTGTCAACGGCGCTGCGTTCCTCTTTGATCGGGCGGATACCGACGGAAACGCGCTGCTGGACGCCAAAGAAATCGAAAGCGTGAGGGAGCGTCGCGAGCACGCGCTGGAGACGCGCAAGCATCCGGAAGATCGCGCTGCGCAATGAGGAGGAAGTTCAAGGAGCAGAGGGCGTCCGCGCATTTGTGAACGCTGGTTCCCTTTGAGTGAACCTCTACACGCATTTCTGCGTTGCATTACCAGCTAGGTCCGCAACTGCGGTGGAGCGTGTATGGGTACGCAGAGAATCGCTGAGGCCGGACGTTGGTCGCAGGCAGGACGGCAGGCGCTCGTCTCGGGGACGCTGGCCAGCGTGTTCTCAACGGCTGTGCTCGCCTGGCAGGGTTATCGTCGCTATCGCAAACCTGCTGCGCCCACGAACGCGACCAGCCACTGGCTCTGGGGCGATCAGGACGCTCTTGCGGCAAGCGATGTATCGCTGCGGCATACGGGCGTCGGCTACGCAACTCATCATGCGTCCGCTTGCATGTGGGCGCTCTTGTACGAACGTTGGCTCGATCGCGGCGAAGTTCCCTCGAACGGCCAGATCATCCGTGACGCGGCGCTTATGACCGCGCTGGCTGCATTCGTGGACTATCGCCTGACCCCGCGCCGGCTGCGCCCGGGCTTTGAGAACCATTTATCAGCGGGCGGCATGCTGGCCGTGTTCGCCGCGTTCGGGGCCGGGCTCGCCGCCGGCGCTCTCATCAATCGGCAGCACGAACGTAGATTGCGACGCGTGCTCACGCTTCCTGCAGGCTGGGCTTTGGCGCGTCCAGAAGCCAAGATACGATCGTAAATTTCGCCGGGACTGATCTGGGAAGGCAGCGATGCTCGATGCCGATCGCGGCGGCTCCTCGAAGCGTGCCTATTTCAGCAGACAAGCATGCTGCCGCTCGTTAGCGGCGGCGCACCTTGCCACATCGAGCAGCTGAAACCTTCGCGTCGAAGGACGTAGGTGTTGTAGTCCCCGACGTGCACGCTCGGCGGCCGGCGAGCGACGATGGACAAGGACAGGCTGCGCAGTACTGCGCGACTGCGTCCGCAGCTTTCGACCTTTCGTTCCTCTTCAACGGTGTAGCGGGGCGGAGCGCCTGCGCTCTTCCAATGAGCATGTCCTTGGCGAGTTCGTCACGCTGCGCCGTTATTGGTCGGCGTCGCGAGTATGTGCTTGCGGAGTTTTCGTGCATCACCTCCTGTTCCAGGATTCAGAAGCGGCATTTACAGGCATGCGTCTATCGCGCTGAAATGGACAGGCGCGCCGGGCCGGCAGACGGACAGTGGATGCATCCCGCACCCCACACCGGCCGGCGTGCTCTCCGGGCGCATAGCCCGTGCTGCTTACAGCGGAGCGTCTTCATGAAAGTGTGCATCTATGGGGCTGGGGCGATTGGCGGCTTGATCGGCGCTCGGCTTGCGGCGGCAGGTGAATGTGCCGTGAGCGCGGTCGCCCGCGGCGAAACACTTTACGCACTGAGAAAGCATGGTTGGCGATTGCAGCAGCACGGAGCGCTGCTTCGGGCTCCCGTCGTCGCGAGCGAACGTCCAAGCGAGCTCGGAACTCAGGACCTGATCATCCTAGCGGTCAAAGGCCCAGCGATGCAGACGGTGGCGAACCAGATCGCGCCGTTGCTGGGTCCACAGACAATCGTTGTGCCCGCCATGAATGGCGTGCCCTGGTGGTTCAACGTGGGCGTTGCGGCCCTCGAGACCCCGCTCGACAGCGTCGATCCAGGGGGGCGCATCGCTGCCGCCATTCCATTCCAGAACGTACTCGGTTGCGTCGTGCACGTGAGCGCGCATTCGCGCGAAGCGGGTGTAGTAGAACATCAGATGGGAGAGGGGCTCATTATCGGCGAACCGCTCGGAGAGTCGACCCAGCGCGTGCAACGCCTCGCCGGATTGCTGCGCGGCGCCGGGTTTGAGATTACCGTCTCGGAGAATGTGCGCCGTGATGTTTGGTACAAGCTCTGGGGCAACATGACGATGAACCCCATATCGGCGTTGACCGGCGCGTCGAGCGATCGTGTGCTCGACGATCCCTTGGTGAGGAACTTTTGCGCGGCCGCGATGCGGGAGGCCGCGCAGATCGGCGCGCGTATCGGTTGCGCCATCGCGCAGACGCCCGAGGATCGTTTCGCCGTGACCCGAAAACTGGGAAGTTTCACGACCTCGATGCTGCGGGATGTTGAAACGGGACGCATCATCGAACTCGATGCGTTAGTCGGCGCGGTCCGCGAAATCGGGTTGCGTGTCAATACGCCCACTCCGAACATTGACGCGCTGTTTGGGCTGACTCGCCTATTCGGCCGCATCCGAGGAGTCTACCCAGAATAAGCACGACGGCGCGCTCGCAGGATGCGGTCTCGCGAGTGGATGAGTGAAACGCGGCGGCCGCGGTAGAAAAAGCGCGTGTCCTCGTGCTGCTTGTGCGGATAACGATGCGGTGCAGGTCGGTATAAGCTGCGACTGCAATGTTTCCTTGAGTATGGATTATGCGCTACTTCGCTGTTCGAGTCTTTTGTGGTCTCGCGGCAGGCGCGCTCGTTTGTCTGGCAGCTTCGCCATCGTGGTCGTCAGAACGGGCAGATGGATCGCGCGTCGGCGTCCTGGCCGAGTATCTCGCGCGACCGGATCCGAGCTTCGGATGGCGCGAACTCGGAGCCGGGCGCATCGCCGATGCACAGTACGTCGAATACTTGATGACCTCGCAGAGCTGGCGCGGGGTCCAGTGGAAGCATCAGCTCTTTGTGTTGCGACCCGCCAAGATGAACGGGAAAGCGCGTCAGGGTCTGCTCTTTATTCACGGAGGGCGCTGGAAGCCGGAGTACGAGCACAATGGTCAGCGAAAGCAGACGACCCTGCCGCGCGAAGCGCTCGTGTTTGCGCGTCTGGCAGACATGATCGGCGCTCCCGTCGGCGTTCTGCGTCAAGTGCCCTTCGCGCCGCTGTTCGATCGCAAGGAGGATGCGCTGATCGCCTACACCTTCGATCAGTATCTGCGCACGGGCGAGAGCGACTGGCCCCTGCTGTTGCCCATGGTGAAAAGCGCGGTGCGCGCCATGGACGTCATGCAAAAGGTCATTCGAGAGAAGTGGGCTGCGTCCATAGATTCCTTCACAGTGACGGGGGCGTCCAAGCGCGGCTGGACCGCCTGGCTCACCGCGGCCAGCGACGCCCGTGTGACGGCGGTCGCGCCGATGGTGATCGACGTTCTGAACATGCAGCTGCAAATGGACCATCAGCGCGCAACGTGGGGAGATGTGTCCGAGGAGATCA
>DATAFY010000337.1:0-4475 GCA_036257205.1 Steroidobacter sp.
GCGCCCGGGCGGCGAGAAAATCTGATCCGAGCAGCCCTTTCTCTTCGGCGGTGACCGCAGCGAACAGAATGGAGCGGCGCGGCTTCACGTCTGCATTGCACAGCGCGCGTGCGAGCTCGAGCAATATCCCGACGCCGAGCGCGTTGTCCTGCGCGCCGTTGTAGATCGAATCGCCGTTCACTGCAGCGCCTCGGCCAAGGTGATCCAGGTGCGCCGTGATCACCACGTACTCATTCTTCAGCAGCGGATCGGTCCCGCGCAGCACGCCCAGAACGTTCGCGCTCTCGGTGCGCCGCAGACCCGTCGTCGCGGACAGCGTCAGCATGCCCGGCAAGACGAATCCCTGCCTCTCCCCTGCGTCGGCTGCAGCAAGCGCCTGTTCCAGGCTCGCCGGCGCGCCTTCGAACAGGCGCGCGGCTGCAGTGTGGTTGAAGCGGAAGCGCAACTTCAGTTCTGGAAATGCGTTCTGGGGTTTGCCGTCCGCGTCGAGCCAGCGCATCTGTGGGGCCCAACTCATTGCCACGCTGCGTTCCCAGGGAACGCGTTTTGCGTCTGCGAGCGAATCGATCGTGATCAGTCCCACGGCCCCACGCTCGCTCAGCATCGGCCATTTGACGTGGCTGGACGAATAGTAAGCGCGCTGGTCGTTCGCAAACTTCGCCGGCGCGCCGCTCAACACGACTGCGATGCGGCCCTGGAGTTCTAGATGGGCTAAGTCGTCATGGCCGAATTCAGGCGCCGCCACCCCAAAGCCGGCGAATACGAGAGGCGCCGTGAGCGTTGAGCTCGCCGACGTGAAATCGGCGGAGGGAAGATAGTCCGTGCCGTACTCGAAAACCAAGGACTCATTCTCGCGCACGAGTTGCGCGCTCGAGCCCGGCAGCACCGGCATCGCTTCAAGCAGCGGCACCGCCTGGAAGTATCCGCCTTGATCGCCGCCCGGCTCGAGCCCGGCTTCCCGGAACTGCGCGGCGACGTAGGCCGCGGCGATGTCGTAGCCGCGAGACGCCGCAGCGCGTCCTTCGAGCAGGTCGCTGGCTAGAAACTCGACGTGCCCGCGGATTGCGTCAGAGGAGACGGATTTCCAGGGGCCCGCGTCGGCGGCGGCGCCCGCGACGGCGGTGAGCGACAGGAATGCAAGGCAATAACGCATGAGACCGGGTAGAGCAGCAGAGAGGCGCACAGTAACATCTGCAGCGGCACGGCGACGAGGCCGCCATTTCGCGAGTCTAACGAGAGCGTCTCGTCGGCTCCGGCCTCGCGGCTCCCTTGATCGCTTGGCATCTGCGGCGCTCATATGCATCCTGAGCGCAGGGGGTCGTCATGACGCGTTTCATTACCCAGCGAGCCAGTCTGTTGCTCTTAGCGTTCGGGCTGCTGATCCAGGGCTGTGCATCCACGGTTCAGCGCCCGCCGAGTTCGACACCCAGTTCAGCGCCCGTGTCGTCCGGCATGGTTTCCCGAGGATCTGAGATCGCCATGCGAGCGATGTCCCTGCTCGGAGCGCCGTACAGATGGGGCGGCGCAGGCCCCAGCGCCTTCGATTGCAGCGGACTGGTGCGCTTTGTTCATGGACAACTAGGCATCGAAGTCCCGCGCACGGCTGCTGAGCAATTCTCAGCGGCGAAAAGAGTCAGGCTCGACGGGCTCGAACCCGGCGATTTGCTCTTCTTCAAGATCAACGGATCTCGCGTGTCGCACGTGGCAATCTACGCGGGGCAGGGCCGTTTCATTCATGCGCCGCAAAGCGGGCGCCCGGTCGAGCTGCGCACGCTCGACGACGAGTACTACCGACCCCGCCTTGCGGGCGCGGGGCGGCTGTTCTGAGCGGTCCGCGCCGCCCCAGGAACGGCCGCATGCGATGAAGCCGCGGGCCTACCGCTGCTCAGCTGCCCTGTTTACCAACGGCGCTCTTGCCTGTTGAAGATCGTTGTTTCACATCTGCCGTCTTCTGCACGGCTTCAGGCTCGCCTGTCGCGCCGGCCCGCGGCGCATTCATCCGTTCGGCGATGAGATGCTCCACGACGCTCGGGTCTGCGAGCGTGGAGATGTCGCCGAGTTGGTCGTGTTCGTTAGCCGCGATCTTGCGCAGAATGCGCCGCATGATCTTGCCCGAACGAGTCTTCGGCAGATTCGGCGCCCATTGGATGAGATCCGGCGCGGCGATCGCGCCAATCTCCCTGCGGACCCACTCGCGCAATTCAGCTCGGAGCGCCTCGTTGGGCGCTGCGCCCGCGATTAGCGTGACGTACGCGTAGATGCCTTGGCCTTTGATCTCGTGCGGGCAGCCCACGACGGCCGCCTCTGCGACATGCGGATGCGCCACGAGCGCGCTTTCGATTTCCGCCGTGCCGAGACGATGTCCAGCGACGTTCAGTACGTCGTCGACGCGGCCGGTGATCCAGTAGTACCCGTCTTCGTCGCGTCGGGCCCCGTCGCCCGTGAAATAACGGCCCGGAAAGGTCTTGAAGTACGTATCGATGAAACGCTGGTGATCCCCGAAGACTGTGCGCATCTGCCCGGGCCAACTATCAGTCAGCACGAGATTGCCCTCGCAAGGACCTTCAAGCGTGTTGCCTTCGTTGTCCACGATGGCGGGTTTGACCCCGAAGAACGGGAGCGTCGCCGAACCGGGTTTCTGGTTGATCGCTCCCGGCAGCGGCGAGATGAGAATGCCGCCCGTTTCGGTCTGCCACCAGGTATCGACGATCGGGCAGCGCCCATCGCCCACGACTCGGTGATACCACTCCCATGCTTCCGGGTTGATGGGCTCGCCGACTGAGCCCAGCAGCCGCAACGAGGCGCGCGACCAGTGCTTCACGGGCTCTTCGCCTTCGCGCATGAGCGCGCGTATCGCCGTGGGGGCGGTATAGAACAGCGTTGCTTTGTGCTTATCGACGACCTGCCAGAAGCGGCCGGCGTCCGGATAATTCGGCACGCCTTCGAACATCAGAGTTGTGGCGCCGTTCGCGAGCGGGCCGTACACGACATAGCTGTGGCCCGTCACCCAGCCCACATCCGCGGTGCACCAGAACACGTCCTCTTCGCGCAAATCGAATATGAGTTCGGGGGTCATTGCGGCGTAGACCAGATAGCCGCCGCTGGTGTGCAACACGCCTTTGGGTTTGCCGGTCGAGCCGCTCGTGTAAAGAATGAACAGCGGATCCTCCGCGTCGACGGCTTCCGGCGCGCACTCCTTGGGCTGAGTGGCGACGAAATCCTCAAACCATTGATCGCGCGGCGCGTACATCGGCACACGCGTTCCGGTGCGTCGCACGACGAGCACGTGCTTCACGCAATCGGTGCCGCGGCCCGATAGCGCCAGATCGACGTTGCTCTTCAGCGGAATGCGCCTGCCGCCTCGGATGCCTTCGTCCGCAGTGATGACCACGGATGAGCCGCAGTCAGCTATGCGCCCGGCGAGCGAATCCGCCGAGAAGCCCCCAAAGACGACGGAATGGACCGCGCCGATGCGGGCGCACGCGAGCATTGCAACCGCTGCCTCCGGAATCATAGGGAGATAAATCGTGACCCGATCGCCTTTCTTAACCCCGAGCGCCTTGAGTGCGTTCGCACACCGGCACACTCGATCATGGAGTTGTCGATAGGTAATGCGCTCCGAAAGCTTCGGATCGTCGCCCTCCCAGATGATCGCCGTCTTGTCGCCGCGCTTCGTGAGATGACGGTCGAGGCAGTTCGCAGAGACGTTGAGCTTCCCGTCGTAATACCAGCGAATGCGGAAATCGCGTTCCTCGAAGCTCACGTCCCTGACCTTCGAATACGGCTGAATCCAGTCGAGCCGTCGCCCGATGCGCGCCCAGAACCCGTTCGGATCGCGCACTGATTCTTGATAGAGGCGCTGATAATCCGCCGTCTTCAGATGGGCGAGGGCGGCGAAGTCTTCGGGGACTTGGTAGATATTTTGGCTCATCGTCGTCGCGGCTTTAGAAGCGGAATGATCAAGGATATCCCACATGCGGCTCAGCGGCAGTTTCGTTCGCACGCTCGCGCCGCCTTTCAGCTCACGTGTGGAATCGTCGCGTTACTGCGCTTGCAGCGCCGCGCGGATCCGCAGGGCATGCTGCGCCAGGACGGCCTTGTCGGCTGAGTCGCGGCCGTGCCCCTTCAGTTCGACGCCCGTGTAGCACGGCACGATGTGGAAATGGATGTGAAAAACGGTTTGACCTGCAGCGCTTTCGTTGAACTGAATGATGCGCATGCCGTCCGGATTGAACGCCTTGCGCACAGCCTTGGCGACGTGCTGAGTCGCCTTGATCAGCTCGGCCAGCGCGTCGGGGTCGATGTCGAAAAAATTGCACGCGCTCGTCTTCGGAACGACAAGAGTGTGTCCCTCTGACTGGGGCATGACATCCATAAACGCGAGCGCCCGGTCCGTTTCGTAGACCTTGAACGCCGGGATTTCACCCTGGATTATTTTTGCGAAAACATTGTTCGGATCGTACATGGTTGGTCAC
>DATAFY010000364.1:0-2774 GCA_036257205.1 Steroidobacter sp.
GATCACTCGGCCTTCGCCCTGCGCCCCGTGCGCTACGGCTTCGATCGCCTCGGCGGCGCCGCGTCGCAACGAATGCACGCGCACGACGTCGCCGCGTCGTACGTGCGCCAGCAGCGAACCGATCGTGACTTGCTGCGGCGAGAGGGCGACGTCGATCGACCCGCTCTCCATCAGCTCGGCGTACGCAGGACGATTGATCAGCGCCATGACCTTGTGGCAGCCAAGACGTTTGGCCAGCATCGCCGAGAGGATGTTCGCCTCTTCGGCGTTGGTGACCGCGACGAAAATGTCCGCGCTGTCGATGTTCTCCTCGAGCAGCAATTCCTCGTCGGCCGCATCGCCGCTCAGCACGATCGTGTTGCCAAGCTGCTCGGAGATGCGGCGCGCGCGCCGAGGGTCGCGCTCGATCAGCTTGACGTGATGCTCGAGCTCGAGGCGCTGCGCGAGGCGGAAGCCGATGTTGCCGCCGCCCGCGATCACAACGCGGCGCACGGGATCCTCCAGCTTCTGCATTTCGTTCATGACGGCGCGAATGTCCTCACGCGCGGCGATGAAGAACACTTCGTCCCCGTGCTCGATGACTGTCTCGCCGACCGGTTTGACGCTCTGCCCGTTGCGATAGATGGCGGCGACGCGTGCATCGCGTCCTTTAATGTGTGTGGGCAGCTGCTTCAGCTGCTGTCCAACCAGGGCTCCGCCGCGCAGCGCTTTCACGCCGACCAGGCGCACTCGCTCCTCAGCGAAATCCAGCACCTGCAACGCGCCGGGATACTTGATGAGCCGCACGACGTGCTCGGTGACGAGCTGCTCTGGACTGATCGGCACGTCTACGGCGAACGCTCGATCCTCGTCGATGAAAAGTTTCGAATGCCGCGCATAGTCTGCCGAGCGCACGCGCGCGATCCGCGTGGCGTCTTTGTTGAAAAGGCTCCATACGATCTGACATGCGACCATGTTCACTTCATCGCTGTTGGTGAGCGCGATGAAGATGTCCGCTTCACGGGCCCCAGCGGTTTCCAGAATGCTTGGATACGCCCCGCTGCCGACCACGGTGCGAATGTCGATGCGATCTTGCAGATCGCGCAGCAGCTCGTCATTCACGTCGACGACTGTGACTTCGTTCGCTTCTTCGCGCGCCAGATGATGGGCAGCCGTGCGGCCGACCTGGCCGGCGCCCAGAATGATGATTTTCACCGCGGAAGTCTCGCTGCAGCGTCGGCTTGGTCCTGGCGGCCGACGGCTGGCCGACGTGCGACCAGAGCGGCGCCGAGGAGTTCTCCGTTCGCGCTATTGTCTTTTTCAGCCCGGCGTCCAAACGCCGACGGCCGGCCGCCCGTGCTCACATGGGCTCCAAATTCGCGTACGCGAGCATCAGCCATTTTGTGCCTTGTCGTTCGAAGTTGACCTGCACGCGTGCGTGACTGCCCTGGCCTTCAAGCTCCAGGATCACGCCTTCGCCGAATTTTCCATGCTTCACGCGCTGGCCCAGCCGCATGCCGCCGACCTCGGCGGGCTCCTCGATCGTATGTCGACGCGGCGTGTAGATCGGACGCGACACCTGAATGCGCGGGCGGACTTCTTCGAGGAGCTCGGGCGGCGTTTCACGGATGAATCGAGACGGCGAGCCGTAACTGTCGACGCCGTGCAAACGCCGTTGTTCGGCGTACGTGAGATACAAGCGCCGCATCGCGCGCGTCATGCCCACGTAGCATAGACGGCGCTCTTCCTCCAGTCCTTCGGCATCGGTGATGGAGCGCTGGTGCGGAAACAGCCCATCCTCCAGACCGCACAGAAACACCACGGGGAACTCCAGACCCTTGGCGGAGTGCAGCGTCATCATTTGCACGCCGTCCTCCCATTCGCTCGCCTGCTCCTCGCCAGATTCCAGGACGGCGTGCGCGAGGAAGCTCGCAAGCGGGGACATATCCGCGTCGCCTTCCGGCTCGTAATCGCGGGCGGCGCTGACGAGTTCGTTCAGATTTTCAACGCGCTGTTCGCCGCGGTCGCCGCGCTCCTGCTCATAATGCGCCACGAGGCCGCTCGCGTTTATTACATGATCAACCTGTTCGTGCAGCGGCAGCGGCCGCGTTTCGCGATCAAGCTGCTCGATGAGCAGCAGAAACGCGTGGAGATTCTGGCCGGCGCGGGCGCCGAGCTCCTTGACGGACGCGCCTGCGGCCTCCCACATTGAACAAGCGTTCGCACGAGCGTAATTGCGCACGAGCTCGAGCGTCTTGGCCCCTATGCCGCGCGTCGGCAGGTTCACGATGCGCTCGAACGAAGCATCGTCCCCGCGGTTGAAGATGACCCGCAGGTACGCCAGCGCGTCTTTGATTTCCGCGCGTTCGAAGAAGCGCAGCCCGCCGTACACGCGGTACGGAATGCGCGCGGCGAGGAGCGCTTCTTCGAACGTTCGCGATTGCGCGTTGGAGCGATAAAGAATGGCGCACTCGCTGCGGCGACCGCCTCTGTTGATCCATTCGCGGATGCGATTCACCACGAAATCCGCTTCGTCGCGCTCGTTGAAGGCGGCGTAGAGACCGATCGGGTCCCCCCGCTCGCCGCTCGTCCACAGATTCTTGCCGAGTCGGCCGGTGTTGTTGCTGATGAGTGCGTTCGCTGCGTCCAGAATGGCGCCCGTCGATCGATAATTCTGCTCGAGTCGGAACATCTGCACGTTCGGATAGTCGCGCCGGAACTGATGCAGATTTTCGACGCGCGCGCCGCGCCAGCGATAGATCGACTGGTCATCGTCGCCTACGGCGAAAGGCAGG
>DATAFY010000454.1:0-4621 GCA_036257205.1 Steroidobacter sp.
GGGCGGCGATACGCTTGCGCATCTTGCGAGCGTCGCTGAAGACCGGCACGAGGGTGCCCTGCATCAGCAGAACGACCGCGGAAAAGACGAGTAAGACGAACAGCCAAATGCCCCGCATCGATGCTATCTCCTCAGCAAATACTGCTCGCCGTCACGTCTGAACAGCCCGGCGGGCAGGTCGATCCCGCGGCTGCGAATGTCCTTCATGAACGCGGGGACCATGCCTGTCGACTTGAGCTCGCCGAGAACATTGCCAGCACCATCCAGCCCGCAGCGTTCGAACGCGAACAATTCCGTGGTCGTGATGGTGTCTGCTTCCATGCCATTGACTTCTTGCACACTGACCACACGGCGCTTGCCGTCTTCCATGCGTTCGGCATGAATAAGGATATCCACCGCGGAGGCGATCTGCTGGCGCAGCGCTTTCGTCGGGAAATTGACGCCCGCCATCGATACCATGTTTTCGATGCGCGCTAATGCGTCGCGCGCCGTGTTCGCGTGCACTGTGGTCAGCGAACCGTCGTGACCTGTGTTCATGGCCTGCAGCATGTCGAGCGCCTCGCCGCCGCGGATTTCGCCGAGCACAATGCGATCTGGGCGCATGCGCAAGCTGTTCCGCACCAAGTCGCGCTGCGTCACGGCGCCGCGTCCTTCGATGTTCGGAGGACGCGTTTCCAATCGGACAACGTGAGGTTGCTGCAATTGAAGTTCGGCGGAATCCTCTATCGTCACGACCCGTTCGGATTCTGGAATGAATCCGGAGAGCAGGTTAAGAAGCGTCGTCTTGCCGGCGCCGGTGCCGCCAGACACCACCACGTTCAATCGTCCGCGCACGATCGCACTCATCACTTCCGCGACCGCCGGAGTCAAGCTGCCGAACCGAATCAAGTCTTCGATGGTCAGCAGCTCGACGGCGAATCGGCGAATCGAGAGCACCGCGCCGTCGAGCGCGAGAGGTGGAATGATCGCGTTGACGCGCGAGCCATCTTTCAGTCGAGCGTCCACCATCGGAGAGGACTCGTCGATGCGACGCCCAACGGCCGACACGATCCTGTCGATGATGTTCAGCAAGTGGGCGTCATTCGTGAAGGTCACGTCGGTGAGTTCGAGCTTGCCATGCCGCTCCACGTACACTTGATACGGACCGTTCACGAGAATATCCGCGACAGTCTTGTCGGCCAGCAGCGGCTCGAGGGGCCCCAGCCCCAGCACTTCGTCTTCGATACGACGGATGATCTTCTGACGCGAAGCTACGCTGAGCGGTGCACGCTCCTGCGCGATCAAGTTCTCGCAGACTTCTTTGATCTGCCTGCGCGCGTCCTTATCCTCCACACTCGCAAGCAACGAGAGATCAAGCACCTTCAGCAGGCGCTGATAAATGGATTCCTTCCATTCACGCTCAGCGGGCGTCAGCGGACGTATACGATCGTCCAGCGGCTCCAGAATGTCCGATTCGGCTCGCGTGGACCGTTCGGCGCTCGCATGTTTTGCTTCCATACTCATTTCGCCCTTCCGCTCACAACACTCGACCAGGTGCGCGCGAGCAACCCGCCCGCGCTCTGTGTTGACGTGCCGCTAAGGCGTGCTTGCAAGGCGAGCACCGCGCGCGTGATGGCGGCCCCGCGGGCGTACGTCAGCAGCGGCGTGCCCGTATTCACACACTCAGAGGCAGACTGGAAATCGTTGGGCACAAGGACGGGCTCGTTCTCGCCGCCGAGCGCCTTCTGTATGTCCTTGACCGTGACTGGCGCGCGCTTGTCAAAGCGATTCAGAACGATCGTGAGCTGATCCTTGGTTACACCGAGATCTGTCCGCAGCCACTGCAGGAGCCTCGCTGCATCGCGCAGCGCGGTGACGGACTGTTGCAGCACCAGGACCACTTGGTGAGCGCGCGAAATTACCGCGGCGCTCATCGGCTCGGCGCGTCGAGGCAGATCGACAATGAGGTGATCGTGCTTGCGTGCTGCCAGGGAGATGAGCTGATCTACCGCGGCTGGCGGCAGGCTCGCCATACTGACGGGATCGTCTACTGCGTGGCTGAGAACGTTCAGGCCGGACGCGTGCCTCGTGAAGTATCCGTCGAGCGCCACCTCGTCCAGGCTCGCTAAATTTTCGGCGGCCTGAGCCACCCCTCGTTTCGGATACAGATCCAGATACAGCGGCGCCGCTCCGAACTGCAGATCCAGGTCGAGTAGCGCCGTCTGCTTCTTCGATTCGACGGTGAGAGTGTGCGCCACATTGCAGGCGAGCAGCGTAGCGCCGCAGCCTCCTTTTGCGTTGATGAACGCCGCAATCCTTGCTCCGGCGGTTCGCAACGTTGGCTGGCGCTCCTGAGCCACGCGCGCGAGCGCTTCCAGCAGATCGGTTCTAACCGTCGGCACAGGAAGCACATCGCGAGCTCCCACCTGCATTGCCAAACGCATCACGGGCATGTCGTGCGTCGCACTCAGGACAATCAACGCCGGGCGACGCTCTGTCGGGCGTGCGGCAAATGCTTCGAGCTCTTCTCGCCACAAATGGCCGAGATGCAGGACGACGACCTCAGGGATCTCATCGACCCCATGCAGCGGATCCATGTGCCCGTTCGTATTCAGCTGCTGCCGCGTAGAGATGCCTTCTGTGCCCAGCAGTTGAGCGAGCGAGTCGAGAACCTCACGCTTGCGCGACACGAGCAATATGTTCATCGAACTAATCATGACTTCACACAGGCGTACAGGGGAGGAACGCCTGCGCGGTCGGCGAATATCCGAGGCTCTCGATGGGCAATGTCGCCGTGAACGCAGACATCTGAAAGGACGGTCGAATGAACGGAATGAGCATCTGGTGGGTGTAGCCTACGATGCGAACACTCACATATCGAATCGCGGCGTAGTTCGTCGCGGTGTCTACGATCACACCGCCTGCTGCGTCGAGGTACGATACCTCGACGTTTGCTGTTGTTACTGCAAGCGGCGCGATGAGACTGATCCCTTCACCATCCGCGAAGATCGCGACCTGCGCCGGACGAGGATCGCCGACGGGACACACAGCTGCCATGCGGGCGCCGCGCCGCGTACCCTCCGACAAGGCGTTTGCGACGAATAATGCGCGGCCGAACTCGATGACCCCGAACAGCAGCACGAAGAACAGCGCGCCGATGATGGCGAACTCGACCGTCGTAATGCCGGACTGACGGTTGCGCATCACAGCGCCCTCATCACGACGGTCGCGGTCAGCGACAGGTTGAGATTGATCGGCTCCCCCAAGCCAAACGTCGGCAATGTCCCACGAAAAGCTGGCGAATAGATGTAGTCGGCGGACACGGATATGAAGCCGTTCGCATCGTTGCTGATGCTGACGTTCTCTACGGATAACCCCGGTAAGAGCGGTGCGCCGACGCCGTTCACATTGCCGCTGACCACGAGATTGAGCGTCTGCGTGCGCACCAAAGGCGTGATGTTCACGATGCGCGTCGAGCCGACTGCCGCCTCGTTCACGGCGAATCGCACGCCGTCCCGCACCGCCTTGGTAAGTGTGTTGTACTGATAGGCCAGGCGACCAAGCTCAGCGGTCGCGAGCATCAGCAACAACAATACGGGCGCGACGATAGCGAACTCTACCGTTGCGACGCCTCTGCAGCGAGGCCGTGCGATTAGTTGGCGCATCTTCATGAGTCGTTGCTCGAGGGATCGTGGTAGAGCTGAATGATGTGCGGCCCATTCCCCGCAACAGGACTCGCGCCCGGCACACCATTGACGTCGCAATCCTCTACGAATTGCCCATAGATGTACGAGTCCGTGCCCTGCTGCACCGCCGGCTGCAATAGAAAGAAGCACGCGAACCCAAGTAGGGACACCGAGCCAGAACCGTTCGTCGTGCCGGTGCAATCCCCGACTGGAACGGCGACCACGCGTCGCCCGAAAGCCCCGATGCCTCCGTCGGTTGTCGGCTGGTAGTCATAGGACGAGGGATTCGCCAGATCCGCGTTGTAGTTCTGATAGCTGTAGAGCTGATCGATGTTTTCGTATGTGATGCGCGTCCCGTCCTGGTAGACGTCGTAGCCTTGGGCGGGATCGCCGTTTCGCGGAACCGCGTCAAGCGGCGGCGATTGACCGTCGACGATCACATCCGGCGGGTACGTCCCTTCCGTCCCCTGCATGGGGCCCTCGTACTGACCGAACCGCGTGTTCAAGCCTTGCGCGATCGGCCCCGCCTCATTACCGGTTTGCGTCTGTACGGTGCTGCCTCCTGTGATACAGGCGCTGTAGCTTCCCGCCATATTCTGGCGGACGATGCTCGCGCCCGAACCGCCCACCTGTATCAACTGGAAGTTCCCCGGTCCTACTTGCGATTGCCCTCCCGGCGTCGCCTTCTTCAGTACCGCGGGCTCATTGGGGGTGTACCCCCACATGCCGGGCGCACTCGGATCGCCGCACACCATCATCGGCGCGACGTTGCAGAGGGTGCTGCCGTTATTGAGGGTTCGCGGACCTGCAACGGCCGTTGCAGACACCGTTTTTTCCATGATGCCGCCAACCCGTACGAGCCATGCCGGCATCACGAATCCGGTTGCACGTACTCGCACATACGGACCTGTCGCGGCGCCTGCGACGAACGGCGGCAGCGTGCTCGAATACTCGAC
>DATAFY010000549.1:0-2321 GCA_036257205.1 Steroidobacter sp.
CGTATGCAGATGCAATACGCACCCCGCATCCTCGCGCACCTCGTGGACGGCGCTGTGAATGGTATAGCCCGCGGGATTGATGTCGTACGGAGAATCCAGGGTCTTCGTTCCCTGCAGATCCACGCGCACGAGACTCGATGCCGTAATTTCTTCGAACATCAACCCATAGGGGTTGATGAGTAAATCGCGAGTTCCAGGCACGCGAGCCGAGATGTGCGTGAACACCAGATCGTCCCAGCCGAGGTGGGCGACGATCCGGTAGCACGCCGCCAAATCGACGCGCGTAGCCCATTCTTCAGCTGAAACCAGGCCGCGGACGTTCTGCGAGGGACTCTCGACAACACGCATATGCATGACGGCGCCCGATGCGGAGTGATGGATCAGTGCCGACGCCTGAGTTGGCTCAGGCTAACGCCCTGCAAGCTCGTGGGCAAGCTGCAACGCAGGACGCGATGCAGCGATGCGCAGTGCGGAACGGCTTCTTCGTTGTCCGCTGTCCGTTGTCCGCTGTCCGTGACCGTAGGACTTGCCGGACAACCCACAACGTGTTCAGACGACGAGGTTGATGAGCTTTCCCTTGACGAGGATGACTTTCCGCACGGGCTGATGTTCGATCCATTTCTGAACCTGTTTGTCCGCCAGGGCGGCCGCGCGAACGTCGTCGTCCGGGGCGTTCGCCTCGACCGTAACGCGACCGCGCAGCTTTCCGTTCACCTGAACGACGATTTCAATCGTGTCCTGCACGAGCGCATGCGGGTCCGGCTTCGGCCAGGCGCGATCGATTAATGGATCCTGGCGGCCGAGCTCGCGCCACAACGCATGACACACATGCGGCGTAATCGGCGAGAGCATCTGTACGATCAGCTCGAGCGTCTCGTGCCTCACCGCGCGCCCCTGCGGCGAACAGTCCTCGAACTTTCCCAACGCATTCATCAGTTCCATCACCGCGGCAATGGCGGTGTTGAACACGCGACGCCGCCCGAGGTCGCCCGTCACTTTGGCGAGTGTTGCGTGAGCCGCGCGACGCAGCGCGCGTTGGGCGTCCGTCAGGCTCTCGGCTGGACGATCGGTGCTGACCAACGCCGCAGCCGATTCGTTCTGAGCAGTCGCCGTCTCGGGCGCCGGAGCATTTACATGCTCATACACGGTCCGCCACAGACGTCGGAGGAAGCGCGCAGCGCCTTCAACGCCGTCTTCCGACCACTCAAGCGAGTCCTCCGGGGGAGCCTTGAACATCATGAAAAGCCGGACGCTGTCGGCCCCGTAGCGTTCGATCAGTTCGGTAGGATCCACGCCATTGTTCTTCGACTTAGACATGGTGCGCATGCCTTCCCACTCGACGGACTGACCGTCGCTGCGCAACACTGCTCCGATGCGATTGCCTTTCGCGTCGAGCTTTACGTCCACATCCGTCGGATTGAAGTACTCGCTGCGCCCATCGCTCATCTTGCGCGAGTAGATATCGTTGAGCACCATGCCCTGAGTCAGCAGATTGGCGAACGGCTCCTTGACGCTCACAAGCCCGAGATCGCGCATGACCCTCGTCCAGAACCGGGAATAGAGCAGGTGCAGAATGGCGTGCTCGATGCCGCCGACGTACTGATCGACCGGCATCCAGTAGGCGGTGCGCTCATCGACCATCGCGCCATCGTTGCCGGCGCTTGCGAACCGCATGAAGTACCAGCTCGAATCGACAAACGTGTCCATTGTGTCCGTCTCACGGCGCGCCTCGCCGCCGCACTTGGGACACTTGCACTGATAGAACGAAGGCGTCTTGCTGAGCGGATTGCCGCTGCCGTCCGGGACGAGCCCTTCGGGCAGTACGACGGGAAGATCCTCATCCGGCACGGGCACATCGCCGCAGCGCGGGCACTGAATCAGAGGAATCGGGCAACCCCAATACCGCTGCCGGGAGACGCCCCAATCGCGCAGGCGCCATTGCACCTGCTTCTCGCCCAGACCGATCGCCTGCAGGTCGACCGCGATTGCGTCGACGGCGGCCTGGAAATCCAGCCCGTCGTACTTGCCGGAGGCTATGCAGCGACCATAGGCCGCGAATTCGGGACGCCACTCGAGCGGTTGGCCGGCCTGAGGCGCTTGGCCGCTGACCGGAGATGCGGCCGGCGCAACGACGAATTTGATCGGCAAGCCGTACTTCAGGGCAAAACCGAAATCACGCTCATCGTGGGCTGGCACGCCCATCACGGCGCCTTCGCCGTATGTCATGAGAACGTAATTGCCCACCCAGACGGGCACCTGTTCGCCGGACAAGGGATGCGTGACGAACAAGCCCGTCGGCATGCCCTTTTTCTCCATCGTGG
>DATAFY010000595.1:0-3009 GCA_036257205.1 Steroidobacter sp.
CGACACAAGCTGTGTGGCGACAGCGTCAGCCCGGGCGCCCTCGCCGTGCTTCGCCGCTTGAGTCTTTCGAAGTGGATTGAGACACACGGACGGCCGATCGACGGAATGCTGTTGACCGGCCCACGAAATTCCTGCGTCGAAGGGCGCTATCCGGACTCACTGCGTGGAAGAGTGGTGATGCGACGTGATTTCGACCGCTGTCTCCTTGAGCAGGCGATTGCAGCCGGAGCGCAATTCGAGGATCGTGTCGTCGTTCGTGGACCGGTGGTTGAGCCATGCCATGGGGAGAGAGGGGTTCACGTGAGGGGCGTCCTCGTAAGGTCCGCGAGGCGTGCAGACAGTCCATTGCCGGCGAAGGTGACGATTGCCGCGGATGGACGTCGATCGACACTGGCGTTCGCGTTAGGGTTGGCCACTCATCCAGACAGGCCTCGCCGCTGGGCAATCGGCGCCTATTTCGAAGGCGTTTCCGGCACATCTTCGTTTGGTGAGATGCACGTTCGCGCTGGTGAGTACTTGGGCATCGCACCTCTTGCGGGCGGGCTGACCAATGCGTGTTTCGTCGGATCTCGCGCCACCCTGGCCCATATGAGAAATCCGGAGCGGACGCTTCGTGCGGCCATCGAGCGAGACGTGCAGCTGCGCGAGCGTTTTGCAGGGGCACACATCGTGGCGCCTCCAGCAGTGCTCGGTCCGCTAGCGGTCGATGTGCGGACGGCGGGAGTCGCCGGCCTGTTGCTCGCCGGAGACGCGGCTGGATTCGTCGATCCCATCACCGGTGATGGATTGCGATTCGCATTGCGGGGCGGGGAACTTGCCGCAGAGACTGCGCTCCAAATGCTGCAGACAGGTAATCCCGACGGTCACATTACATTGGCGCGTCGCCGGCGCGAGGCCTTTGCCTGGAAGTGGCGTCTGAACCGCACGCTGCGGCGCATTGTCGACTCGCCCGTCGCCCTGAGTGCGGGCGTCGCGGCCGCGTCAGTGGCGCCCGCGATCATTCGATTGCTCATCGCTGTTGCGGGCGACTGCCACAGCACCGCCGTTGAACAGTGCTAGGATCGCTGGAGTTGCTCGATGTCGCTCGATGAAAGTACTGGCAATCATTCCGCTACGATCGCCGCAACCGCCACAGCCGTTCCACCGCATCTTCTGACGCGCGAAGACGTCAAGACGTACATCCGCAAGGTCTTCGATATCGGCGACAGGCGCCTCGACGCAATGATGACGATCATCGACAACGCGCAAGTGCGTCAACGCCACGCCATCTTCCCGGTCGAGTACATCGTCACGAGGCGATCGCTCGAGAAAACCAGCGCCGAGTATCAGCATCACTCCGTGGCGCTGGGCCGACAGGCAGCTGAGGCATGTCTGGCGACAGCAGGGATGACCGCGTCAGATATCGACCTGATCATTACTGTCTCCTGTACGGGATTCATGATTCCGTCACTGGACGCACACCTCATCAATCTGATGGGCTTCCGGTCGAACGTCCGCCGTCTGCCGTTAACCGAGCTGGGATGTGCCGCAGGCGCGATGGCACTGGCGCAGGCGTGGGAATTCGTGCGCGCATTTCCCGGGCGCACGGTGTTGATCGTTTCAGTCGAGCTGCCGACGCTGACGTTCCAGGGTGGGGACAGCTCGCAGGCGAACTTGATTTCCAGCGTTCTGTTTGGAGATGGCGCCGCCGCTGCAATTGTGACGGGACGTTCTGTCAGGGGTCCCCAGATCGTCGATGCCGAAACCTATACATTTCCAAGTTCCCTTGACGCCATGGGCTTCGACCTGCGCGACGATGGGTTCCACATCGTGCTGTCGAAAGACGTGCCGCAGATGATCCGCGACAGGATTCGACAGCTCGCCGACGACTTTTTGCGCCGTTCGTGTCTGACACGTGAAAACATTGCCGCGTACATCCTTCATCCTGGCGGTCAGAAGCTTCTCTCGTACGTGGAGCAGGAACTCGGATTGTGCCACTGCGAGACGGAGTTGTCGTGGCAAGTGCTGGCTGAGTACGGCAATCTTTCGAGCGCCACAATCCTCTTTATCCTCCACGCCTGTTTGACGAGGAATCGCGTCAAATCCGGTGAGTATGGTCTCGCAGCGGCGTTCGGTCCAGGCTTCAGCTCCGAACTGTTACTGCTGCGATGGAGCTGACGGTCCGCCGATCTGGCGATTGTCATGACGCTCGCTCATGCGATCTTCTGGTTCGTTGTCATACAGCGCCTGCTGGAGCTGGCCTTCGCGAGGCGAAATACGAGGATCCTCAAGGAGCAGGGAGGAATCGAATCCGGGCGCGGCCACTATCCCGTCATCGTTCTGCTCCACATCTCGTGGCTTGTGGCGATCTGGTTGGGAATTCAGCGCGATCCTTCCGTCCGCTGGTTTCCGCTCTCGATATTCCTGTTGCTTCAGGTGATGCGCCTCTGGGTCATCGCCACGCTCGGCCGCTTCTGGACGACCCGGGTGATTAGCGTCGCGGGAGAACCCCTCGTTCGTCGCGGTCCCTATCGCTATTTCGCTCATCCCAACTATCTGGTGGTGATCGGCGAAATAACCATGCTGCCGCTTGTCTTCGGTCAGGTAGAGAACGCGGTCATGTTTACTCTCATCAACCTGGCGATTCTCGGCTGGCGCATTCGCGTGGAGAACGCTGCTCTGGAGCGTCGCCGGACGCTTGGCGCGAGACGCTGACCTGCCACATGCCGCTAGTCGAGCTGGCTGGCGAAAATGCAGCTAGCAGCTAAGCTAGGCAGCTGCGCGTCTCTGCCGAGTGCGCGCGGCGCGCCGTGCCGATGCACGTCGTGATGCCACGGATCGTCGGCGAGCGGCGCTTCTGGCCTGGCGCGCCAGCGCCTTTCTCGACGCTGCACGATGCCCCTCACGCCTCAGCGCGCGTGAGATAGCGCGCGAGCGACGTGCGGACGGTCGCGCATGCCGTCGGGCCGCACGGCTGGCGTATTTCGCGCTCATCTTCGTTTCGGCTGTGGAGCCGGCCGGCGGTCTCGG
>DATAFY010000619.1:0-2354 GCA_036257205.1 Steroidobacter sp.
GAGCGGCAGGAACGCGTCGTCGTCCTCGACAACTTATCGACGGGCTTCCGCTCGGCCGTGCTGCATGGCTCACTGGTGGTGGGCGATACCGGAAACCGCGAACTCGTCGGTCGCTTGCTGCGCGAGCACCGGATCGAAACGGTCATGCATTTCGCCGCACACACCATTGTCCCTGAATCGGTGTCCAATCCCCTGAAGTACTACGGGAACAACACCTGCTCGACGCGCAACCTGTTGCAGTGCTGCCAGGAAGCGGGCGTGAAACACTTCGTCTTCTCCTCCACCGCCGCCGTCTATGGCATTCCGCGGGACGGGGTCGCTGCGGAAGACACCCCGACGCAGCCCATCAATCCGTACGGCGCGTCAAAGTTGATGAGCGAGTGGATGCTCCGGGATCTCGCGCTCGCGACGCCATTGCGCTACGTCGTGCTGCGCTATTTCAACGTGGCCGGCTCCAATCCCGACGGGCGCATCGGGCAATCGACCTTGAACGCTACGCTCCTCACCAAGGTGGCGTGCGAAGCGGCCGTGGGCAAACGACCGCACGTCGCCATTTTCGGCGCCGACTTTCCCACGCCAGACGGCACCGGTGTGCGCGATTACATCCACGTGGAAGATCTGGCTGCCGCTCACATCAACGCGCTCGAGCACCTACGCGCCGGCGGGGCCTCGGCGACCCTCAATTGCGGTTACGGACACGGCTACAGCGTGCGGGAGGTGATCACGACGGTGAACAAGGTCAATGGCCGGCCGGTGACGACGGTGGAGGCGCCGCGACGCGCTGGGGATCCGCCGACTCTGGTGGCCAAAGCGCAGCGCATTCGAGAAGTGCTCGGTTGGGCGCCGCAATACGACAATCTCGAACAGATCGTCCGTTCGCAGCTGCAATGGGAGCGGCGTCTGCAAGAAGACCCCGCGCTGCAGAAGAACTAGCCTCATACAACCCTCGTGCAATCCGGCCATCGCCTGAGCGCGCGGGACAATGAGCGATCGGATGCTTCGCTTCACGGCCGACGCTGACATGCGCGTGGGAAGCCGAAAAAGCGGCTCCGAGCCGCCCACTATTCCTGATCGGCATCCGTATGCCGCGCATCCCTTCCGTTAGAATCAAAGTGCATGCGCTGGCCCCGCCCAAAGTCGCTGACGAGTTTGTTGCTCACCGGTTTTGCGCTGGTGTCCGTCCCGTTGCTGCTGGGGGTCATCATCGCCGCGACAAAAGTGCGCGCGCTCTCCGAGGAGAGCGCCGTGCTGGTGCGAACCGGCGTCAACACCACCCATTACACGCAGCAACTTTTTCAATACATCGCCTCCATTGAGCGCAGCGCACGCCTATACGAGGTGCTCAACGATCCCGGACTGCTCGAGGTGTATCGCGACAGCCGCGAACGCCTGCTTGCCACGCTCGCAAGCGCCGAGAGCGTGGGCGATGATCCAGTGCGCAGGACGCATCTTCGCTCGGTGCGCATGGCGGTGCGGCGCGTCGATCTCGCACTGCTGGCGGCCACGCCGCCCTCCCCGGCAGTGATGCGCGATGCCATCGAGGCGATCGCACCGATGTGGGACGCTGCGTTCCAGCTGTCCACCGCCACGGGAGAACAGATTGAGACAGGGTTGTCCCGTTTGCAGGCTTCCACGGCCGCAACGCAGCGTTACCTCTTCTGGCAGTCCGCCGTGCTGATCCTGTTGACCGCACTGCTGGTCGCGGTCTTCACGTTCGTGCTCATGCGGCCGATCCGCCAGATCGACAGCGGCATCAGTCAACTCGGCAAAGGCACGTTTTCCAAACCGATCGCCGTGCGGGGCCCAAGCGACCTCGTGAATCTGGGCAGACAGCTTGAGTGGCTGCGCATGCGCCTGCTGGAAATCGCCCAAGAGCGGAACCGCTTTCTGCGCCACATGTCTCACGAGCTCAAGACTCCGCTGGCGAGCATCCGCGAGGGTACGGAGCTGCTGATGGACGGCGCCGTAGGCGAACTCGACAGCGCTCAGCGAGAGGTCACGACGATTCTGCGGGACAACAGCATCAAGCTGCAGCAGCTGATCGAAAACCTGCTCTCCTTCAGCGCCTGGCAGGCGCGGCATTCAGGGCTTGAGATCAGCGAATTCCGGCTTCGCCCACTGGTCAAGTCGGCGCTCGAGACGCATCAACTGACGCTTCTGGCGCACCGCGTCCACCTGGACCTCCAAGTCCAGGACGTTGAACTGCGCGCCGACCGCGCCAAGCTGAAACTGATACTGGATAATCTGCTGTCGAATGCGCTCAAATACAGCCCGCGCGGCGGGACGATATTCATACACGCGTGCGCGGAGAATGGCTTTCTGGTGCTGGATGTCGCAGACACCGGGCCCGGGAT
>DATAFY010000626.1:0-4207 GCA_036257205.1 Steroidobacter sp.
TGGCAACGTTCGCCAGCTCGAGAACGTGGTGCGTCAGAACGTGGCGCTCGCCACCAGCCCGATCATCAGCGCCGAACTCGTTCAGGCGGCCATCGGCGGCGGTCCGGCCCGCCTGCCCTCCTTCGACGAGGCCCGCGACGAATTCACGCGGAACTACCTCTCGCAGATCCTTCAGATCACCGGCGGCAATGTGAGCCAGGCCGCAAGGCTCGCGAAGCGAAACAGAACGGACTTCTACAAGCTGCTCGCCCGGCACCAGCTGACGCCGGAGGATTTCAAGCAGCGGTAGCAACCGCTTCCGGTCCGGCTTGCGCGCTCTTGAACGATTGACGGGGACCACAGTCCCGCCGAGCAACGCACCGCGGGCTCGATCGCGCGTCCTTCTTCGGCGCTGATCATCCGCAGATCCGCGACCCCGTTCGCGAGCCCGCGCGCATGCAGAGCGCGTAGCGCAGGAACTTGCATCTCACTCGCAACGATCACTTTTTCCAAGGCGCCGGTGAGCAACACCGCGCGCGTCGCACAGCTCGTAAAGAAGCCGCCGTCCTCTGACGCACAGACGCGCTTCAAGCTCCCCAACAGAGTGATAGATCCCGGAGTGAATGACGCCCGAGTTCCTGGAGGTCGTGCCCTGCCCCGGGCGATCCTCGCGCTCGAGAACGATCGTCTCGCGGCCTACCTCTGCAAGCGCTCTCGCGACTGCACGGCCGACCACGCCGGCGCCGGCTACCGCCGGCTACGATGATTCCTACTGAATCCATGTGCCAGTCGAAGTCAAGCGGTATGCTGCTATGTCAATGCTGGTCGCATCATAGGCGCCCTGATCATAATGGAGTCAAAGCAATCGAGCATCGTCGCTTTCTATGGCCAAAAGCCCTCATCGCTAGAAAGCATAGTCAAAACCGTTCAGAAGGAACTTGACGCACTTCTATGCCCCACTTTTGCGCCGCGTCCCCTTGCGGAGATTCATGCGACTCTGATCGGGCTCGAAGAGATCTGCGACGCAACTGGCTGCTGGAACCGCTGGTTTCTAAGCGCCCGCAATCAGAGACGGCGCATGGATATCACCGGATTGTTGGATGATCTAGGCGCCGGAAGCGGTTTGCCGATCCGCGTGCAGCTCGGCGGCTATCGCCCAGACGCAGCCGCCCCCATCGTGAGCAGGGGACAGACCCCGTTCCATCGGAGCTTCAGCGTACAGGGCGACCTCGCCGTGCTGATCGGATGGCCAGTTGAGCACCAACGTCTGCGGCTCGACTCGCTGCGCAAGTCGTGTCAGCTGCGCAATTGCTTGCACAAGTATCACGCACGGGAGATCGACATCGATGACGACTTATTTCTCGTGCTAGGACGAGTAGACCGATCGGCACACAGTGTCGACGTCGACGCTGCGCAATCAACGATTCGGGGTCTATTGTCCCTCGCCGATCCAGTTCTCTTCGAGCTCGATTTGCCATGGCTCTCGATGGTGCGCTACTCGGATCCGAGTCTGCCTCGGCAGTCCACGCAGCAAGTCAGTCTTGTGCAGACGATGCGTCTCTAGGTTCCTCACCAACCGCAAAACTCAAAGGCGCCGATATCGAGGGACGACACCCGCTGCCGGGGGCGGCCCGATGCCGGATGGACGTACTCGAAGTCCGGCCATAGCGCGACTTCGACCGCGTTGCCCGGATCGTCGCCTGCGTCTATCAGCGGCGAATCCGCCCTGAGTCGGAAATCGTATGCGCGCGGGTCAACCAAACCTGCAGCAGGATTCCTGAAATTGCTGCGATCCTCGCCAGGACCGTCGAGGAGGATCGCCGGAGCGCCCGCGAGCACGTTGTTGATCACGTACGCAGGCGCCTTGGCGCGATTGGCCACGAATGTGACGTCGAGATAACGATTGTAGAAGGTGTTGTTGACGACCCATAGCTCGCCTTCCTCAGTGCCCCGGCGCTCGCTGGCGAAGGCAATCGCATTCGGGTTCTCCGCCCGAGCGCCCTTTTCCAGAACATTTCCGATGACATAGGCGAATCCGCCCTCCGGCAGGTCGATCAGGTAGCTCGAGTTGCCGTCGTCTTCGTCGGTCAAGCGGTTGTAGGCAATGAAGTTGAACTGCGCCCGGCTCTTGACCTCGTGCCCTGACACGGAATCGTGGGAGTGACTGAAGCGCAGCGTGAAGCGGCGGATCCTGCCAATGTAGATGTTGTGCGACTGACCGTCGCCATAGCCGTTCTGGGCGAATACGCTGCGTTCAATCAGGATGTCGCTTTCCGGGTCATTCCAGGTGAGAACACCGTCCTCGTTGTGGTGGAAGTAGCTGTCGCGGATCGTGAGATTCCGACCGAAAAAGCGGCTGCCGGAGCCGTTGCGGGCTTTGGCGCGCGCCCCCGAGAACTCGATGTTCTCCACCACGATGTCGTTGCCCCTGAAGACCCAGATGCCCTGTTCGCGCTCCGTCCGGCCCTTCGAATCGAGATGTGGCCGGCCGTTCACTCCGCGAAGCAATAATCCGCTCTGCGCCCAGAACGCGACGTCACCAGGATACTGCCCTCCCTCGATCTCGATGATGTCCTCGTCCTGAGCGATGCCCGCAGCGTCGCTGGGACGCTTCAACTCGTGGTTCGGGCCGACCTTTAGCACACGACGATCCGCGGCCGTCGATGCGACTGTCGCGTTCTGCGCGATCTGCTTTGCGGCGTGAGACGCCGTCGGATCGCGGCGGCAAGCAAAGTGTTCGTATCCGGACTGAAACTCCGGGTGGGCCCTTCGCAGGTCCGCTAAGCGGCGATCGAACCACTCCATATCGGCGACGGCGGTATGCTCTTGCGCGTCCTCACGCAAGCTAAAGAGCTCTGCGATGCTCTTGATCAGCTCGCGTCGGTCGTAGTTCGGCATAAGAAGCGCCGCTTCAACCTTGCTCGCCGCAAGCATCGGCCGTCGGGCTGGCGGCCATTGTTCGATATCGCCGACGAGCGCGATCACGCGTTGCGCTTCGCCGCTCGCGAGATGCGCCTGGGCGAGGTACACAGCGACCTCATCTTTCGGAGCGCCCAGCGACAGGGCGCGCTGCAGCGACCCTTGGGCTGCGGCCGCGTTGCCGGTCGCGAGCTCAGTACGCGCGAGCGCTACCCGCAGACGCGCATCTCCCGGAGCTTTGTTCAGTGCTTCCCGCAAGAGCTTTTCGGCGCCAACCGGATCGTCCGCCTGCAACAATGCGTCAGCATCGTGGAGTGCAACGTCTGGAGAGCGCTGCTCAGCGCAGCCGCTCAAGAGCATTGCCGCCCAGAAACAGACCACCGCAAAGTATCGCGTCATTGCCGGCACATTAGACGCCCAGGCTTGCGACGCGCATCGCTTCAGTCCAAGGCTTGGGAGCTTGTGTCTCCATACCGATACACTCGCCAAGTCGCATGGAATTTAGGATCGTCTCGTTCGTTCTCCGGAAGGAAGTCATGTACACAGGCCGCATCAGGAACGCTCTTATGTCAGTACGCAGCTCTTGGCGCATCTTCAGCGCCATTTTCGCGGTGCTCATCGCCCGCGCAGCGCTTGCGGCGGAAATCGCACCCGGCGCAGACCTGCGCGCCGCGATTTCAGCGCTGCGACCCGGCGAGGAACTGGTGCTCGCGGGCGGAGCATACACGGTCAGCAGTGGTTTTCGGGTCACTGTCAACGGTGCTGCTGAACAGCCCATCGTGATGCGTGCGAAGGAAGGTCAGCGTCCGCTCATCCAGCAGACGAACAGCGGACACAACATCATCGAGATCTCCGGTTCGCGCTACTTCATCGTGCGGCATCGAGTTCACGGGAGGCTCTCACGGCATTCGCTTAATGAATTCAGACTTCATCACGATTGAGGATTGCGAAATTCACGACACCGGCGACGTTGCTCTCTCCGCGAACTCCGGCGGCACGTATGAAGGTCTAAAGCTCCTGCGGAACCACATTCACCACACCAATGGAACCGGCGAAGGGATGTACCTCGGCTGCAACAGTGACGCGTGCCGCGTCGCCAACAGCCTGATCGAAGGCAACTATATCCATCACACGAACGGACCCAGCGTTGAGCAGGGCGACGGCATCGAACTCAAAGAGGGCAGCTACGGCAATGTCGTTCGCGACAACGTCATCCACGACACCAACTATCCTGGCATTCTGACTTACAGCACCGTCGGGAATGGTCCGGCCAATATCATCGAAGGCAATGTCGTCTGGAATACGAACG
>DATAFY010000039.1:0-3006 GCA_036257205.1 Steroidobacter sp.
AGCTGCGTACTGGGCGCGACGTCCTTCAGCCATGCATGCACGGCAAGAGATTTCTTCTTCACTCCGCGCGGCCAGAGCCGTTCTACGAGGAATCGCCGACCGTCGGCACGTTCGACAGGGTCGTAACTGCGCTTTATGCGAATCATGTTGCTGCTTTCAACATGTGGGAATCGCCAACGTGACGATGAGCCGCACACTTGCGAGGAAACCAGTTGCTCTCATGATGAATGCGCGCTTCGGAATTCGGTTCCCGGTCGGAGCATCGCGAGCCTCGGCGCTTCCAATTCTCCGGCGAGGCCTGTCGCATCGAGACCCGGCGGGCGATCGCGCCGGCGACCTCGTGGCTCACTGAGGCGGCGTAGTTTGACATTCGAGCCATATTCGCCGCCTGCGATCTTGGCGCGACCCGCAGACCTCACTTACAAGTCCGTCGAAGCGCGCGACGCCAGCTAACGTCCGCAGCAGGACCGTGCGCGTTTCAACGCTCAAGGAGCCGGGCAGTTCGCAACCGCTCGCGTTGCTCATAATCGCTCTCCCATGTCCGTTTCTACACCGCCAACGTAGCGTCGGCCGAATGTGCGCAGCAGGTCTGCTGAACGCGGTGGAGAACGGCGTAGGCGTTGCGCCGCTGCACATTAGAAAGTTTTCGCAATGTCCCCGCGAAAGGCGCGAAGCAGCAGGAGGCGCGGCGCGCAAGTCGAGTCCGCAGTCTGCCCTCCGCCGCGTCGGTCATGACGTTCGCTCAACTGGTTGCGAACTCCTTCCCCCGCTGCGCATTGTTCTCTGGGGAGCATTGCCGTCGTCGTACGGTTCCCGACAAGCCATTGTTCAATCGATCCTTTGCCGCAGGCGAGAATCTGCTGGCTGCGCTGGCCAACGCGGAGCAGTGGATAGACGCACGCTCCGTATGCATATTCGTGGCCCATCCGGACGACGAGGCGCTCGGCTGTGGTGGGCAACTTGCGCGGCTCAAGCAGACATCCCTCGTCGTGGTCACCGACGGATCCAGTCGCAAGGACGCCGATCGCAAAACACGCGAGAGTCTTGCCCGCGCGCGTTCCGGGGAACTCCATCGAGCGCTGTCGGAGGGCGAGGTCGACGCCGAACTTCTGCGCCTTGAATTACCTGACCAGAGCGCCTCGCTCGAAATAGCCTCTCTCGCACGGTGGCTCGTGGACTTCGTGGATCGGAGGAGCATCGACGTCGTGATCACGCACGCCTACGAAGGCGGCCATCCGGATCATGACGCGCTCGCCTGCGTCGCCGTCGCCGCGCAGCGCCTGATCGCCAGACGCCGCGCGAGCCACGCGGCGTGCGCCCCAGCGATCATCGAAATGCCTCACTACCGCGCACAAGGATCGCAGATGGCGCGTCAGAGCTTCACCGCAATGGAGTCGGCGCGCACCGTTGAAATCGAGCTTGGCGCAAAGGCGCGCGCCCGCAAGATTCGGATGCTTCAGGCGCACGCAAGCCAACTAGAAATGCTGAGCGATTTCGACTGTACGCATGAAAAATTCCGCATAGCTCCCGCATACGACTTTACGCGGCTGCCGAACAAAGGCGAACTGTTCTACGAGTGGTTCGACTGGGGGATGAGTGGATCGCGGTGGCTTTCGCTCGCGGCGCATGCATACCGTTCACTCGGAGTAGCGACTGCATGCCGATGACTATCGTCAGCGTGGCCTATCCGCTCGCACCGGTGCGCCCCGACGCCGTGGGCGGAGCGGAGCACGTTCTTTTGCAACTCGATCGTGCGCTAGTGCGCGCAGGACACCGATCGGTGGTGGTGGCGTGCACCGGATCGCGCGTAGCTGGCAAGCTCGCCGCGTTCGACATTCCTCGGTCGTATGAGGCTGACGTTTTGCCGACAGCCGAAAAGCGGGTGCGGAAGATTGTGGCGAACCTCGTGCGTGACGCGGCGGTCGACCTAGTGCACATTCACGCGCTCGATTTTTCTGCGGTATCGCCTAGCGAGGCGACACCCACGCTTGTGACGCTGCACCTGCCGCGTTCGTATTACGCCGAGACCGACCTGCGACGACCGCCGCCGAACCTGTGGCTGAACTGTGTATCCCGCGCACAGTCGACCAGTTTTGCAGACGTAAAGAACATCGTCGCGACAATTGAGAACGGCGTGCGCATCGTGCGTCGAGGGCCCGCGCCCGCGCACGCGCGCAGTTTCGCCGTGTGGTTCGGCCGAATCTGCCCTGAAAAGGCGCCTCACCTTGCGATTGAGGCTGCTATGAAGGCAAACGCGCCTCTTGTGCTTGCAGGGCGGGCGTTTCCTTATCCGACGCACCTTGGCTATTTCGAGTCGCACATCGCAGCGCACCTAGGCCCGAGATGCCGGTTTGTCGGCCCCGTAGGCGGGGCGTGCAAGCGCACCTTGCTGCGTCATGCGCGCTGTCTGATCGTCTCTTCTCAGGCCCCGGAAACGAGCTCTCTAGCGGCGCGTGAGGCATTGGCCTCGGGAACGCCGGTCGTCGCCTTCCGCACGCCGGCGCTGGAGCAGCTCATCGAGCACGGCGTGACCGGGTTTCTTGTGGGCGACAATCGCGAGATGGCCGCCGCGATTCGCTCGGTTTCGATTCTCGATCCGCGAGCGTGCATACGCGCGGCGAAACTTCGCTGCAATGAGTCAGACATGACGAGCGGATACTTGCAGCTGTACGAGACGCTTCGCTCGCGCGTGCGGGAACCCGCGCGAGCTCTCGCCTGAGCATGTCGAGCCTGCGCATTCTGCGGTTCGCAAGTTTGGAGCAGCTCGAAGCTCTCGCTCCGCAGTGGACGGCGCTGTACGAGCGCTGCCCCGCGACCACACCCTTTCAAGCGCCGGCGTGGCTGCTCGGTTGGTGGCGTGCTTTTGCCCCGGGTGAGCTGCGCGTTTTTGCGGCGTATGAGCGAAGGCGTTTGGTCGCGCTGGCGCCGTTCTATCTCGATGCGCGGCGCTTGTTGCCGCTCGGCGTGGGTTTGTCGGATTTCATCGACGTGCTCGTGGATCCCGCC
>DATAFY010000169.1:0-1500 GCA_036257205.1 Steroidobacter sp.
TCCTTTTTCCCCTCTATCTCGCGTTGCTTAATCACGGGCACGGCTGCATTGAATGCTTTTTCGAACGATAGTGTCTTGCGCAACTGCTCGTCGAACACGGCCCGCCCGAAGAAGGTCAACTCAGACTTCGATCCGCAGCCGTAAGACGTGTGATCCTTGTCGGCGGCGGTCATGATCAGCGTGTCCTCGTTCTGCAGCGGCTCGATCCATCCGCCCGCGTAGCACGCGGAGACCGCAATGACGCGGTGGCGGATGCCGAGCTCATCCAACATCGCCCGCAACTGGCCCGCTGTTAGGTCTTCGACCTCCAGCGGCCAGTTCTCAGAGGCAAGCTTGAAATCGGCGCCGCCATGCGAGGTGAGATACACTACAAGCACATCGCGCTCTGTGTCCATGGCCTCGGCGAGAGCCCGTAGACTGCGCTGGAGATTCAGAGTGGTCGCCCACGGAAGCTCGGCCGCAGTCGTCGAATTGTTTACGAGGCGAACAACGCGTCCACGAGCGCCGAAACGTTCTTCCAGCACCTGTTGCACCATCGCGCTTTCGCGCAGGAAGACGTCCTCGGAGTAAGGCGCGTATACCAAACCGTACGTTTGCCTTTCGCTTCCCGTCGAGGGAGTGATTGCCTGCAATAAATTCTTCAGTAATGCCTGCTGAGACTCAAACACGTCCTGGCTGAGTTCTAACGAGACGAACTCATCGTCGTCGTTGGATTCAACGGGTTGCCACTCTTGCGTGCGGAGCTGCCAGGTGGCGACGATCTGCACGACGAGGACGTACGTGGCCAGACTCACGGCCACGTGCGTCGATCGAGTGACTGCTTGCGATACCCGCAAGGTCGTGATGACGAGCCAAACCCAGAGTGCTGCGTAGATCGCCCAGGCAAACCAGCTGTCCTGCGACCACCACTGCGGCATATATCCGCGCAGCGACAGAACGCTGAGGGCTACGCCGATCAGGCTCAGCGGAAGCGTGGCGACTGAGAAAAGCAGATACCAAGCGGCGACCGGGGAGGCGTGCGTGGTCTTCTCGCGCGCCCAGTGGAGCACGAGCCAGACTCCGAAGACTAGGAGAGCAGCAGGCGCCCAGCCGAACAACCAAGCGCGCAGGTCGAACGATGCCGGACCGTCCACTTCGAGGCGTGATGCGCCGCTAACAATCACAGTCATCGCGGCCATGAGGAGCAGCATCGGCCACGCACCCGGACCTTCGGGCAAACCCTGCACCGGTCGCAGCGTGCCGGCTCTCAGCCCCTGTCGAATCCATTCGATCCAGCTGTAGCTTGCCGTCGAGAGCGTCGCGGCGTCGCTTGTATTCGCTGACTCATGTGAGGCGCCACCAGTCAAGCCATCGGGTTCCAGCACCGATGCCGTCTGTGCATCAAGTTGCCGTGGCGCCGCCGCAGCGGGCGCGGAATCTGCGCCAATGATCTGTTCTTCCATCCCGCTATCTTAGTTTCGCAGCGCAGGCGCAACCGTGCTTGTTCCACGTTATTACAAA
>DATAFY010000285.1:0-4490 GCA_036257205.1 Steroidobacter sp.
GGGCCAGTGCCGATCAATTTCGACATTGAAGGCAAGTCGCTGGCAGAAGCCGTGGCCGGCTTTGCTCCGGCGGCGACCGCCGCCATCGAACGCACCGTCCAGCAGATCCAGGAGATGCGCCGTCAGGCGGCCTCGCAACTCGTCGTGCCTCAGGGTGGAATCCCGAATCTCACGGGCGGTCCGCCCGGCCGAGGCGGCGGTAAGATTCAGCTGCCTTAGGTTCGAGCTCGCTAAGAAGAAGCTCTGGACGGGCGACCCCCTTCCAAGAGTGCGCAGCCATCGCACGCGGGCGCCGTGTTACGGCGCCCGCGGTGCGGGGCTTGCGAATCGGCACCGCACCTTCAGGCCTGGACGGTTGTCGAGAAGCTCAATCGTGCCGCCGTGCAAGCGGGCGACGGCCGCGACGAGGCTTAGTCCCAGGCCGCTGCCGATTTGTTCGCGGTCGCGCGCGAGACGGACGAACGGCTGCAGCACGCGTTCGCGATCTTCCGCCGGAATGCCTGGCCCGTTGTCTGCGACGCTCAAGATCGTGGTCGCGGCCTCAGTCGCCGCCTCCACGCAGACGCGTCCGCCAGAGCGGACGTACTTCAGTGCGTTCTCGATCAGATTCACAAGCGCCTGCGCCAGCAACTGTCGGTTGCCGGTGATGACGCTCGCCTCGACGCCCGAATAGGTAAGCGCGATGTCGCGCGAGGCTGCCTCCGGCGTATAGAGCTCCACCAGTTCGCGCGCCAACGCCGCCAGATCTACGCTTTCATTCGCGAATTCTCGTGCGCGGCCGTCCGTCTGGGCGATTTGCAGAAGGGTGCCCAAGGTGCGCTGTACGCGCTCGAGTTCAGCGAGCGTGGCGTCCATGGTGTCGCGCGCAGGGCCGCCCAATCCCTCGTGCTGCAGCATCTCCTCGATGCGAACCCGAGCGCGATAGAGCGGCGCCCGCAGATCGTGGGCGGCGCTTTCGAAGGTCGTGCGCAGCATCGCAGTTTGCTGCTCTATGCGATAGAGCATGTGATTCACCGCCGTGGCGAGCGCGTCGTACTCATCGCCTGCGGCTTCGACGGGCAGCCGCTGCGAGAGGTCGCCCGCCATGATCGTTTCGCACGCTTCGGCGATGGCGCGCACGCGCCGCCTCACGCGGCGGCTGTAGTGGACTCCCACGAGCGTCGCGAGCGTGACGCAGAGCCCGACGCCCCACAACATCGCGGTGCGCAGGCGAGACGCGAGCAGGCGCCGATCGAGAATGTCCGTTCCGATCAGAAGCCGCCGGCCGGCCGGCAACTCGAACACGTGCGCTCGAATCGGGTGCGCCGTCACTCCGCCGTCCTCGGTGGCGTCGACGTCGAATTCGATCCATCCCTCGCCCTGGGCGGCGTTGTGCGGCCACTGGGCGATGTTGCCGGCGATCGGGAAACCGTTCGGTTCCACGAGCAGATAAACCGCTCCCGATCGGCCCGAGGCGCCCACTCGTCGGTGAAGGCTGCCGACCAGCGACAGCAGCCCGCCGCGCGCATAGTCATCGATCAGCGCCCCTGCTTCGGAGGCGATGACAGCGTCCGCTTCGCGGTCCAGAACGCGCGCCGTGAGGACGTACACGGACGTGAGAACCAGGCTCACGCCGCCCGCAAAGATCAGCACGAAGACGACCGCAAGGCGTGCGGAGGAGAGTTTCATAGGTGCAGCGGCGCCGGGCGATGCTCGAGGTGGGTCCTGTTCTGGGGCGGCGGTTCACCCCCGGCCTCAATGCGGATGAGGATACAGTCCGCCCGTCAGCGCTTCACCTGTTCCGAAGCGCCGGCCAAATCGCGCTCACTCCTTCATGACATACCCTGCGCCGCGCACGGTGTGAATGAGCGGCTTCGGATGGCCCTTGTCGACCGCATTTCGCAAGCGGCTCATATGGACGTCGACGATGTTCGTCTGAGGATCGAAATGCAGATTCCACACGCCTTCGAGCAGCATCGTGCGCGTCAGCACCTGGCCGGGCCTTCGCATCAGGTACTCAAGGAGCTGAAATTCCTTGTTGGTGAGTTCGACACTGCGTTCGCCGCGGCTGACGCGACGCGCCAGTAGGTCGAGTTCCAGGTCCGCGATGCGCAGCCGGGTCTGCGCGTCGGCCGTGTTGGCGCGCCGCCGCAGCGCTTCGATGCGCGCCAGAAGTTCCGAGAAGGCGAAGGGTTTGGTGAGGTAATCATCGCCGCCGGCGCGTAAGCCATTGACGCGGTCGTCAACCGTGCCCAGTGCGGAGAGGATCAGCACGGGCGTGCGGTCGCCCTGTTGGCGCAGCTGCTGTATCACGCCAAGGCCGTCGCCATGGGGCAGCTGCCGATCCGCGATGATGACGTTCCATTCCCCGCGCGCGGCGCGCTCGAGTCCGTCGCGAGCATCGGCGCTATGCTCTACGGTATAGCCGTTTTCGCGTAGACCCTTGGCCAGGTATTCGGCCGCTTCCAGGTCGTCTTCAATCAGCAGCAGTCGCATTGACGGGACAACCGCACGGCAGAGTTGGCGACGCGCGCTTCGGCGGGAGCCCATTGTGCTTCGTCAGGAAGCATGAGTCCCGCCGGCGGCGCTTGCTCTTACATGGGTCGCGGGAAGATCACCCCACGCGCACCGGCACGAAGATCTGTCCTCGCTCGCGCTGAATGAGCAGCGCGACGACTTTGCCGTTGCGCTTCTTGGCGGCCGACTTCAGATCTTCCACCGACTTCACCGGTTTGCCGTTGACGCCGAGGATAATGTCGCCCGGACGCACGCCGGCCTCTGCAGCCGGTCCATCCACATCCTCGACGATGAGATTGCCTTCGGTTTCGGTCTGACGTTTCTCCTCGGGCGCGAGCGGTCGCACGGACAGTCCAAGTTGGGCGGCTTCGTCATTCTGTTGATCGCCGCTTGCCGCGACGCGCTCGCCTTCTTCGCGCAATTCGACCGGCCGCACCGTGAGTTTCTTCGCCCCGCCGTCGCGCCAGACCTCAAGGCTCATTGCGCTGCCGGGCTTCTTGCCTGCGATCAGGCTGGGCACCTGCGCAGAGGTTTCCACAGGCTGGTTATCCACCTTCAGGATAACGTCTCCCGGCTTTATGCCGGCCTTCTCTCCCGGGCCGCCATTCTCGACCATGCCCACGAGAGCGCCTCTCGGGCGATCGAGTCCGAACGATTCGGCGAGCTGTGCGTTGACGTCCTGAATCGAGACGCCGATGCGGCTGCGCGTCACCTTGCCGGTCGAGATGAGTTGCTCGCGCACGTTATTGGCTACATCGATGGGAACCGCGAACGACACGCCCATGTAGCCGCCCGTGCGGCTGTAGATCTGCGAGTTGATGCCGACGACTTCTCCATTCATGTTGAAGAGCGGCCCGCCGGAGTTGCCCGGATTGACCGCCACGTCGGTCTGGATGAAGGGCGCATAGTTGCTCCCGCTCCCGGGCATCGAACGTGAAGTGGCGCTCACGATGCCGGCGGTGACGCTGTTCTCAAATCCAAAGGGTGAGCCGATTGCGATCACCCACTCCCCGGGGCGTAGCGTCGAGGGATCGCCGATGCGGACCGTGGGCAGCGACTTTGCGTCGATCTTGATCACCGCGACGTCGGTCGGCTTGTCCACGCCTACCACCTTCGCCGTGTATTCACGTCGATCCGTGGTCCTGACGGTGACTTCCGAAGCCCCCTCGACCACGTGCGCGTTCGTCAGGATGTAGCCGTCCGGGCTTACGATGAAGCCAGAGCCTTCGCCGCGCGGGACGGGCATCTCTCCTCGAGGAATGGGCCGACCGAAGCGGCGGAAGAAATCGTAAAAAGGATCGTCGGGCGACACGCCCGGGACGTCGGTGGTCGGTTGGCTTCGACCCACCACGGAAACGTTCACCACTGCAGGCCCGTAGCGCTCGACCAGGGATGCGAAGTCGGGCAGTGAAACGCGGGCGGGCGGCGGGGCGGACGACGTTTGCGGCGGGGATGCTGCGGGGCTCTCCACAGCTTGTGCGTCCCCCAAATTCTGCGAACACGCAGCCGCGCCGAATGCGCAGAACACAACCGCAGCAGCAATACGACGCCAATGTGCACCCATGAGCTGACTCCCGATGAATTGCCAATGAAGGACCTTGCGACGTCAGTAGACGAACGACGGCCTGCGAAGTTTTCGCATTACAGACAATTAATTAAGTACTCCGCGTCCGCAATTTTGCGTCAGAGGCTTCAATTCCCGACCGCGCCGCTGCGTCCCGCGCTGCCGCAGAACCGCCCGCAGGCCCTCCAGCCCACCTTGAGGCCTCACGCCCTCAGTTTCAACAGGTCCAACTCCGCCCTGAGTTCCCCGTGAGCTGTTCTAGACGATCGCTCGATTCTCGCCGCCGAACAAGCGCCCATCGCGCGATTCGCGCCGACCCGGCTCGCGCGAGCAGGGCGAGGAACGGACCATCCTGCCGGAAGATCAGGTCCGAGACCGCAGCTTCCAATCCAGACACATCGAATATCGCCGCCATCCGACTCGCAGGCGA
>DATAFY010000289.1:0-6045 GCA_036257205.1 Steroidobacter sp.
ACACGAGTGCGTTCACGAAAAGGGTCGACGTCACGATCAGTGCGATGGTGACGCTATTCGTGATGAGGATCAGAGTGCTCTCCAGCAGTCCGCTGGTTACGCGATTCGTCGCGTAAACCACCTTGTTGAAGAGAGTGGAGCTGTTATTGCGCGCATGAAAAAGATAGTTGCGATGAAGATACTCATCCAGCAACGCCCCATGGAACGTGTCGCCGATGTGAAGGGCAAAACGGGTCATCGCAAGCGAGCCCAGCAGATTGATCGCGTTCGACAGCAGGACCATTCCGGCAAAGCCAAGCCCAAGCCCGATGACGAACGTGCGCTGATCCTCAAACCCCAGCGTGGCGTAGAGGAACGACAGGATCCTGCTTTGAGCGATCAGCCGCGGTTCTGCGAGCACCGCCAGGAATTGCATCGACGCTGCAATGCCGGCCAGCGTCGAGAAAGCCATCAGCAAAGAGATCGCCTGGAGCAGTACGAGCCGGCGTCGTTGTCGGCTGTCGAGCATGCTCCAGATTTCGTAGAGAGCGTTCATGAATGGAGCGGTCGGGCGTCAACAACGCCCTTGCGGATCGTCACGAATGATTTCGAACGCGGCCATAGCCGGCCACCACCCATGAGGGCGCCACGGAGCGCAGCAGCGCCTTGAGCGCACCCGTCCACCACTCGATGTACCGCCATGACGGTCGCCAGCTGCTCGAAAGCATCCGCAACGCCGCAGCTCGTTCGCCACGGGCGGCGTAAGCGTTCGCCAGCTGGCCGGCATTTCTGGCCTGCGCCTGTCTTATGCATGGGAGTAGATTCGGGTCGACAGCTAACCCCTGCATCTTTTCGAATAACCTGCGCTTCCATTCAAGCGCCCACAGCCCGCCCTGCGAGTAGTGCTCCCGGTGTGTGCGCACGCAGGCAAGAGGCGTATTGATGAAGAGCACCTCGCTACGCAGAATGAGACGCAGCCATAACTCGTAATCCTCATGCTGAACCTGCCGATCATCGAAACCACCGACTTCCTCGATCAGGCGACGCTCGGCGACCACGGTCGGCGTCGCGATGCAAGCATCCATCAGTAGTATCTTCTCGAAGATCGCCCCTTCGTAAGGGATCCACCGGCGGATACTCTCGTCGACCGGATTTCCAGACTCATCGATGCGATTGAACGCCGTATAGCTCCATCGTCTGGGCGAATCGCTCAACGCCTTCACCTGAGTCGCCAGCTTCAACGGCGCCCACAGATCGTCAGAGTCCAGGAACGCGATGTAGTCGCCTGCGGCCTCACGAAGCGCCGCGTTCCGCACCGTCCCCGGATTTCCGGTGTGAGACAGCAGCAGCAGCTTGACGTGCGGCAACCCGCTGAAGCTCCTGAGATAGGCTTTGGTGTCTTCGTCAGAACCGTCGTCGGCGAAGATGAGCTCCCAGTCCTGAAACGTCTGAGCAAACACTGACTCTACCGCCGGGCGAAGATACTTCAGGCGATTGAACGTGGGCAGGATGATCGACACAGTCGGCGTTGTCATAGGGGTTGTCCGCCGGGCATTGCCGCCGCGCCGCTTTGCCAAAAGCGCAGATGCGCCGCGCTCAAGCAGATGTCCTGTCGCCGGCGCTGCCGGCGATCGAGCACTCGCCAGATACCGATACGCGTTTGAATCACGCCTTGACGCCTGTCTGGGCGCCGGTGCGCCCGCGATATCTGCGAACCGCTCTGCGCATGCCAGCCGGCGCATAGACTCGGGTCGCCGCCTCGAAGGCGCCGAACCACCACTGCCGATAGCGCCAGGAGTATCGCCAGCTCTGCAAGAGAGTCTGCAGGACGCCCCTGGCGCTGCCGGCGACCGCATGACTTCGTGCGAGCCTTGCAGAGACCTTTGCGAGCTCTGCTTGCACGATGGAGTCGATGCGCCGATCCAGACCGGCGCCGCGCGTCTTCTCGAGCACGCTCCTCCAGCCCTCCAGCGCCGTAATATCGTCTGCATAGTGATCGGCGTGACGGCGCACCAGTACGAGCGATTCCCTGATGACATCAACCTCGCTGCGCGCCGCCAACCGCAGCCACAGATCGTAGTCCTCGCACGCACGCAGACTTTCGTCGAAACCTCCGATCCCTGCGACGAACGCGCGACATGCAAGTACGGTCGGCGCTGCAACGATCGCCTGCATCTTCAACAGCGGCTCGAAGATCCAGCCCTCTGGAAAGAGCCATCGCTCGTCGTCACCGCGGGGCCGCGGATCACCGGCTTGATCGACTAACGTGAAGCCTGCGTACGCCCACTTGCACGCGCCGCGGCGGCTCAGCGATCGGATCTGCACTTCGAGCTTCGACGGCAGCCACACATCGTCGGAATCCAGGAACGCGACGTATTCGCCCGCGGCTTCGCGCAGGGCGGCATTGCGTACGGCGGCGGGCCGACCCGTGTGCGACAGCCAGAGCACTTTGACGCGCCGCAGAGACGTCAGGGCGCCGAGGAACGCTCGGGTCTCCTCGTCCGAACCGTCGTCCGCGATGATCAATTCCCAATCTGCGAATGACTGCGCGAACACCGACTCGAGAGCGGGTCGAAGATATTTCAGGCGATTGAACGTCGGCAGAATGACCGAGACTGTCGGCGCTATCATGGTTTCTCCGCCCGTCCGGGCGCAGCTGCCCGTTCGATCTACATTCCCAAAGCGACTTGCGACGACTTGCGCGCGAGCGAATGCGCGTACGCAGCACTCAATTTTCGGCCGACCGCAGCGAATGACAGTTCAGCGTCGAAACGCGCGCGCGCCGCCTTGCGCAATTCCGGCCGCGACTCCGATGCAATGGAGAGGAGCGCGTTGCACAACTCGTGCGCATCGCCGCAGGGCCATAACCGTCCGACCTCGCCCTGGCCTGTCAGCGAACGAAACGAGGGAATATCTGTGACCACCGGCGGCAGCCCGCAGGCCAGCGCCTCGATTAGTGAATAGCCGCTGCCTTCGCGGTGACTGCCGAGCACGAACAGATCCGACGCGCGCATCAGCTCCTCGATTCTCTCGTGAGGAGCTCGTCCCAGCAGCTGCACCCTGCCGCGCAGCGAGGCATCCGCACCGATCCGACGTTGAACATCGGGCAGCAGCGTTTGCGCGCCGAAACAACACCACAACTGCAGTCCAGGCAGCTGACGGGCGGCTTCACTCACGCCGTCCAGCACCGTGAGCGGATCCTTGTTCTCGTTCAGGTGCCCGACCCACAGAAGACAGGGATCGCCGTGAAGCCCGGTCACGCGGCGCGCTTGCGCCTGATCTCCCGGAGTGAAACGACTCGTGGATTCGGGGATTTCATAGATCGATGTCCCGGCATGCATGAGACCGGCCCTGACAAAGGGCTGCGCCTGCGCCGAACTGCAAAAGGCTGCGCCGGAGATCGCCGCCAGACCGCGCCGCCACGAGCCTCGCCGCCACAAACGCGGCGGCTGGTTGGCATGATCCTGCACGATGATCGGCGCCTCGGGCGCGAGGTTCGCGAGCGCCCGCACATCCGACGGAAACCCGAGACCGTGCACGTGAAAGACCTCGACGCCCAGGTCGTGAACCAATTCGCTGAACTCCCGGGTGTCCACGATCGAGCGTGCCTTGTCCGGCGCCACGAAATAGTAGTCCACGCCATTGCGCGTCAGCCGCTCACGACGAGCACAGGCCTGAATGACCGAGACGCGCACTCCGGCCCCGGAGGCCGCTTCGGCGACATCGACCAGCGAAGGCCAGTCATGAAGCAGCTGCCCGGGCTCGCGCCCCTGCGGGTCGAGGAAGAAACTGATCTGGGCTACGTGCAGCACTTGTCTGCACCTCAGAGACTGACGGCGCGCGGGTCGTGCAGCCGCACGAATTTCTTCGAAACGTCCAGCTCCCAGGGGCGATCGTATTTCTGATACCGATAGCGCCAGGACGCCATTGCGCGCAGCGTCGACTTCGCCCACTTCGGCGAACGAATGTCGGTGACGGTCGGAAACGTGCAGCCGAGGACGGTCGTGAAATCGAGGATTCGCTGGCGGAGCCGTGCGCTGACCCACGGCGCATTCTGGTGACACCAGTACTTCACCCATTCCGGTCTCGCCCATTCATCCGCCGTGTCGGGGAAAGCAACCGGTCGACCCGCGCAATCGCGCAACTGCATCGCTGAGCGCGGGGCCAGCGCGCGCGTGGCGATCCCCGACGGCGGCAACGGCGTGTAGATATAGAGCATGATTTCCGTCGCCGGATGCCTTCGCTTGATCAGGCGAATGAACTCGAACGTCTTCTCTGTTTCACCCTCCGGATCCTCGGGCGGCGCCAGCATGAAGGACAACTCCGGGATGACGCCATGGCTGCGGCATTTGTCGACGACCTCCACCGTCTGATCGGAGTGGGTGCCCTTGCGGATGTCGTGCAGCAACCAGTCGCTGGGCGACTCCGCGCCGATGTAGGTCATGCGCAGCCCGCTCTTTCTGACCAGCGCCCATGACCGTTCGGACAGATTCAGCAGAGCATCGGCGCGCGCGAAGCACCACCAGGGCAATTCGAACTTCGCCAGCACTTCGAGCAGCGGCGCCATGTCGACTTCACGGTCGAAGAAGTTGTGGTCGTAGAACTGGATCGCATCCACGCCCAGCTTTTCTTTGAAAAAGCGCAGGTCCTGTTCGAGCCGCACGTCCGTCGGCAGCGCCGTCTTGCCGCCGAACATCGCCGCGACTCCGCAGAAGGTGCAGCGAAAGCGGCAACCGAAGGCCGCCTGATATCCCGCAGTTCTCCGCCCGAGATATGTCCTGCTGAGATACTGCGTCGGGTTGGGAAGTCTGTCGTAGGGCAACATCGTCGCGAGGCGCGCCGCGGAGAACGGCCGATCCTTGTTATGTACGACTTGCTCTCCTTGTCGCCAGGTGAGTCCTGAAATCGAACCGAGCTGGCTGCGTTCATCGTCGAAGATCGCCGCCAGAAGCTCCGCAAGCGTCTCCTCTCCCTGTCCGCGCACGACGTAGTCAACGTACGGCGAATTGATGCTCGGAATCGGGCAGATCGTCGGGTAGTACCCGCCCCAGACGATGGGCGTCTGCGGAAAGCCCGCGCGAATCGCCTTCGAGACGGCGATTGCGGTGGGCAATTGCGGCCCGCCCATGACCGTGACGCCGACGGCGTCGACGCGCTCTTCGTTCAGCGTACGAAGCGCAGTGGCGACGAAATCCCGATCGATGTTGCCGTCGATGATGCGGGTCGCGTACTTGTCCTCGAGGGAGGACGCAAGGCTCATGACGGCCAGCGGAAATCGCGCACTGCGGCGCGACGTAATCGTCGGATTGATGAACAGGATGCGGCGCTGTGCTGTCACGACAGCCTCGGCTCTGATCTGCCCCACCGCAAAAGCGCCATCTCGAGGGGCCAGCGATAATCATCGCGACTGCATCGATATCGCGCCAGCCGCTGCAGTAACGGCGGCTCGCCGGATGCTCGCTTCCACGCGAGTTCGAGGAAGAACTTGAAGCGCTCGATGAGCTTGAACTTCTCGCGCGACACCCATGGTCCGGGCAGACCGTCGACGAAATCGAACTCCGACCACGCCGCGAGCGTATCCGGCAGCCTGAAGCCGCGGGCGACCTCTTCGGAGACGATGTCGCTGCCCGGGTACGGCTTGAAATAGAAGATCGGCGTCTCGAAACCGGGACTCATCGAGCGAAGCCGCTTGGCGCAAGCAAGCGTTGCCGTGATGCTCGCGTCGCTCTCTCCCGGGAAACCGACGATGAAGGGAAAGTTGCCCGCAATTCCATACTCGCGCATCCGGTGCGCCGTGTGGAACACCTGCTCGATCTTGATGTCCTTGCGTATGCGCCGGAGCATTTCGTCGGAGCCTGATTCGACGCCGACGAGCAGTCTGCGCAGACCCGACTCTTTGCAGCGTAGCCAGAGATCGTCTGGCAGGCGCACGCCCTGGTCGGCCCGCATGGTGCCCGCCCACGTGATCTTCATGCCGGATTCGATGATCTGATCGGCGAGCGACCTGATGCGATCGCGGCGCGTGAAGAACGTCTCGTCCTGGAAGTTCACGTCGTCGAACGCGTA
>DATAFY010000295.1:0-5433 GCA_036257205.1 Steroidobacter sp.
TCATCGCAAACAATCCGCGGGGCTCCGAAAGCACGTTCGCCGTCAGATAGCCGAACATCGAGACGACCGCCGCCGCGATCATCACTGCGCGCGCCGCGGGGCCCAGGGCCGCGCCGGCGGCCTCTGCGAGCGGCGTGCGGCCGGTATTCGCAAGATCAAGCCCCATGATCCCGAGCGCCACAAACTGAATCGCGAGATACAGCACGGTCGCCGAGCCCAACGCAAGCAGCACGGCGCGCGGCACGGTCGTCGCCGTGTTGCGCACCTCTCCGCTGGGTATCGTGGCGCCCTCGATCCCGGCGAATGCGAAGATCATGATGCCGGCCGCGCCAAGCACGGCGCTTGAGTCCGGCACGTGAGTCCAGACGAGATTGTTCGGCTCAACGAAGAAAGCGCCGACCCCCACAAACAGCAGCAGGGGCGCGAGCTTCAGGATCGTGATTCCCTCCAGCACTCTGGCGCCGGAGCGCACGCCGCGCATGTTGACGCCTACCAGCGCCGCTACGGCCGCGACGATCAACAGCCTCACGGCCCATGCGGAGGGATTCACGTGCAGGAGCGCGAGGAGCGAGCGGGCGAAGCCGGTGAAGATGGCCGCGCCCGCGAACAGGCCCGTCGTGAAGACGAGGCAGCCAGCGACAAAGCCCAACATCGGCCCCAGCGCCCGCTCCACATAGGCGTAGGATCCGCCCGTGGCCGCTACGCGGCTGCCGGCCTCGGCGTAGCACAACACCACAAGACCGATGACGATCGCGCAGGCGATGTACGCCAAAGGCGCCGCCGTCCCGAGCGTCGCCACAGCCGTTGCGGGCAGCAGAAAAATCCCGCTGCCGACGGTGTAATTGAAGATGTTCGCCGCAAGTTGACGCGTCCCGAGCGCGCGCGACAGCAATGCGTCGGGATTGAGAGCCGGAGGCTGGGCGTTCGCGACCATGCAGGAAGCGGTTGACGTTTGGCGGTTTGCCCAACGCACGAGGCCGCGAACGAGCCTCGTGCGCACCCGGTTCACTTGCGCTGAGCGAAACAATACCTCAGATATGGAGCCGGCGCTCCGGTTTCGAGGACCGCCCAGCTCGCTCAAACAGCGCTAACGGCGTATCACGCAAGGAAGGCCAGCTAGTAGGTGCAGACCAGCGTCATGTGTGTGCGCTCCGCCGAATCCGGTATGGAGTTGTAGCGTTGTCGCTCGTCCACAATCTTGTACTTTTGCGGCGCGCACGCCAATGCAGCTTTGTTGTAGCAACGGGCACGGCTTTCGCACGAAACGGCGAAGCCCTGCCCGCCATCAGGGAGTTGCACGGGCTTTGAAATGGCAGTGCAGCCAGATGTCGGCGATCCCGAGCGCGAGGATGAACGGTCTCATGTCCACGCAGCCGACCGTCAGCCATCCAGATCCCGATCCCGCCAGGACTGGCCGCCATCGGCCAATCAGCGATTCGGGAAGTCGATCGCTATCTTGTCCGCGTTGAGAGCCGCCTCGTGCACGGCTTCGGACAACGTCGGGTGAGCGTGCATCGTGCGCTGCAAGTCCTCAGTGCTCGCGGAATACTCCATCGCGAGCACGGCTTCTGCGATCAGCTCGCCCGCCATGGGACCGATGATGTGCACGCCCAGGATCTCGTCATCGTCCGCCGCGGCGACGATTTTGCAAAAGCCCGCCGTCGCCTCCATCGCCCGCGCACGCCCGCTCGCCAGAAATGGGAACGAGCCGACCTTGTACGGACGACCGCTGCGTTTGACTTCCTCTTCGGTCTGCCCGACCCAGGCGATTTCGGGGGCGGTATAGATGACCGAAGGAATGACCTTGTAGTTGACCTCCGCGACCTTCCCCGCGATGAGATCCGCCACCATCACGCCCTCTTCTTTGCCTTTGTGCGCGAGCATGGGTCCGCGCACGAGATCGCCCACCGCCCAAACGTTCGGGGCGCCCGTACGGCAATCGTGATCGACCTTGACGAAACCGCGCTCGTCCAACTGCACGCCAGCGCCCTCGCCGAGCAACTCTTTCGAGTAGGGGCGTCGCCCGATCGCCACGACGACCTTGTCTACCTCTAGCGTTTGCTCTCCTTTCGCATCGTTGTATTTGAGCGTGAGGCCGTTCGCGCCTTGCTCCGCGCCGCTCACCTTGGCGCCAAGGCGGATGTCGAGGCCGAGCTTCTTGAAATGTCTCAACGCTTCCTTCGAAACGGCCCCGTCAGCCATGGGCAGAAACGAATCGAGAGCCTCCAGGACAACGACCTCCGATCCGAGACGGCGCCAGACGCTGCCCAGCTCGAGGCCGATGACCCCCGCGCCAATGACGCCGAGCCGCTTGGGCACAGCGTCGAACTCGAGCGCTCCCCATGAATCCACCACCTGCCGTCCATCGAAAGGCAGGCTCTTCAGCTCCACAGGCGCAGATCCCGCCGCCAGCACGACGTGTTTCGCCGAGAGCACTTCCGTTTTGCCGTCCTTATCGGTGAATTCGACGCGATTGCCGCTCAGCAGCTTGCCGTGACCTTGCAGGGCGGTGACGCCGGCGGCCTTGAACAGTGCATTGATGCCTTGCGTCGAGTGCTTGACGATCTGTGCGCGACGCTTTTGCATGGCCGCGAGATCGAGCGTCACGCCTGCGATTTTCACGCCGTGCACGGCGAACTCGTGCTGCGCCCTGTAGAAGAGCTCCGAGGACTCAAGCATCGCCTTGGAGGGAATACACCCCGCGTTCAGACAAGTGCCGCCGAACGCGTACGAGCCATCCTTATTGCGCCACTCATCGATACAGGCCACTTTGAGTTTGTTTTGACCCGCACGGATCGCACAAGGGTACCCGGCAGGACCGCCGCCGATGACGATGACGTCGAATTGGTTGGACATGGTTGTTAGTCAATTGTGATTGGCGATAAATGACCGGTGACTTCGCAAGTTGCGATTTTCGCAGGGGCAGGCGCTCGGCGCCCGAGCCGAGACTGCGGAGCGGGCGCCTAGTCACTCATCACTATAGTCGTCGGTCCGTTGCTGCTAGAGCTGCAACAGCAGCCGCGCAGGATCCTCCAGCGCCTCCTTGATGGCCACCAGGAACTGGACGGATTCGCGGCCATCGACGATGCGATGGTCGTAGGTCAACGCGAGATACATCATCGGACGGATTTTGATCTCGCCGTCCACGACCATCGGACGCTCCTGAATCTTGTGCATGCCGAGAATGGCCACCTGCGGGAGGTTGAGAATCGGCGTCGACATGAGCGAGCCGAATACGCCGCCGTTGGTGATAGTGAAGGTCCCGCCTGTCAGCTCCTCCAGCGTGATCGAGCCGGCGCGCGCCTTTTGCGCATAAGCGCTGACCGCCGCTTCGATCTCGGCGAAGCTCATCGCCTCCGCGTTGCGCAGCACGGGCACCATCAGGCCGCGATCGGTCGAGACGGCGACGCCGACGTCGTAGTACTCGTGATACACAATGTCTGAGCCGTCGATGGATGCGTTGACGGCTGGAAACTTGCGCAGCGCCTCTATCGAGGCCTTGATGAAGAACGAGCTGAAGCCAAGCTTCACGCCGTGCATCTTTTCGAACTTGTCCTTGTAGCGCGCACGAATGTCGTTGACGGCGGTCAGATCGACTTCGTTGAAAGTCGTCAGCATGGCCGCGGTGGACTGCGCCTGAACAAGACGTTCGGCGATCCGGGCGCGCAGCCGCGTCATCGGCACGCGCTGCTCATTGCGCGAGCCGGAAACCGGCGGCAGCTGAACGCTCGGCGCGGGCTGCGCCGCGTTCGCGGCGGGTGCAGTCTCTCTGGCTGCAAGATGGTGGATCACATCACCCTTGGTGACGCGGCCGTCGCGGCCGGATCCGGCGATCCGGTCCCCCTGCAGCTTGTGCTCCTCCACCATCCGCTTTGCCGCAGGCGCCAACTTCGCCGCAGCGCTCTCCGGCCTCGCGGCGGCTGCAGGCTTCTCCTCCTTCGCCGCAGGCGCCGAGCGTGAGGCGGCCTCCCCGGCTTCGAGGATCGCGAGCACCTGACCGCTGGTCACGGTCGCGCCGTTCTCCACCTTCAATTCTTTGATCACGCCGGCGGACGGCGAAGGCACTTCCAGAACGACCTTATCAGTTTCCAGATCCACGAGATTTTCATCGCGGCCCACGGCGTCGCCCGGCTTCTTGTGCCAGGCGACCAGCGTCGCATCGGCCACCGATTCCGGAAGCTGCGGGACTTTGACTTCTATGCTCATTCAACTCTTCCTATCAGTGTCATTTTTTGCCCGCGGCTTTCAGTCGCCTCGTCTGCCGCAGAGACTCCTCTGTGCTCGTCGAGCGCAACGCGGCCTCCACAAGACCCTGCTGCTGCTCGTTGTGCATCTGCACGATGCCAGTCGCAGGCGCCGCGGCGGGCGCACGTCCCGCGTACAGCAGCTGATGTTCCGTCGTCAGCGGTTCCTGGAGCCGATGCCGGATCTGGTACCAGCCGCCCTGGTTCTGCGGCTCTTCCTGGCACCACACGATCTCGCGCGCATTGTGATATTTGCGAACCACGGCCGCGTAGAGCTCAATCGGGAACGGGTAGAGCTGTTCGATGCGGACAATCGCTACGTTGTGCAGGCCGTCGGTGCGGCGCGATTCGAGCAGATCGAAATAGACCTTGCCTGAACAGAACACCACGCGCGTCACATTCGCCGGCTCGATATCGTCGATCTCGTCGATGATGTTGCGGAACCCGCCATGGGTCAGATCGTGCAGGGGCGAGACGGAGAGTTTGTGACGCAGCAGGCTCTTCGGCGTCATCACGATCAGCGGTTTGCGGAACGACTGCTTCATCTGCCGGCGCAGCATGTGGAACATCTGGGCCGGAGTGGACGGCACGCACACCTGCATATTGTGTTCGGCGCACAGCTGCAGGAAGCGCTCGAGGCGCGCGGAGGAATGTTCCGGACCCTGCCCTTCGTAGCCGTGCGGCAGGAATAGCGTAAGCCCGCACAAACGTCCCCACTTCGCTTCGCCGGAGCTGATGAACTGGTCGATGATCACCTGGGCGCCGTTCGCGAAGTCGCCGAACTGACCTTCCCAGATCGCCAAGCAATTGGGCTCGGTCGTGGAGAAACCATATTCGAAGCCCATGACGGCTTCTTCGGACAGCAGTGAATCGATCACCGTGAACCGCGGCTGGCTCGCCGCCAGATGCTCAAGCGGCACGTACGTCTCGCCCGTGCTCTGGTCGTGCCATACGGCGTGACGGTGGAAGAACGTGCCGCGGCCGCTGTCCTGACCGACGATGCGCATTTCGTGCCCTTCGCTGAGCAGAGTCGCGTACGCGAGCGTTTCAGCGAACCCCCAGTCGAGCGGCAGCTGTTCGGCGCTCATTTTTTCGCGCGCCTGCACGATGTTCGCGACCTGACGGTGCAGGGTGAAGTTCGACGGCACGCGTGTGAGCTTCGCCGACAGTTCACGCAGCAGCTCGATGC
>DATAFY010000329.1:0-3602 GCA_036257205.1 Steroidobacter sp.
TCAGCATGCTTTGGCGGCCGAAGTGGATCGCGTCGCTCACTGAAGCACCCCCCATGGAGCGCGCTCGAACCACCGCATGTCCTCCTGGGCGCGCACGCCGCATGACTCGAGCAGCAGGTAGGTAAACACGACGACCACGAGAGCTCTCGCTGCGCGAGCAGGCGCATTTCCGGCATCCCTCTTCTGCGCTTCTGCAGGGATCCTCGCAGTCGAGCTTGTGAAGCCGGCGTTACAGAGCATTCGGGCGTGCATGAGTTGGCATGATACGCACCGATTCGCGGAAGCCGCTGCAGATCGACAAGCTACATGCGCGGGTCTGTCCACATATACCCTTAGAACGTACGGCCTTTCTCGCATGGCCGCGCGCCGCTACTGCACTTATACGGACGACGTGAACGCCCGAATCGGTGCGGCGTTTGGACATGATGATCGTGGAGGCGGCGAACGACATAGGCCGGGATGAGGCTCACATGAGGCGCGGCATAGGTACGAAAGGCGCTGCAAGAACTCGTCGTCGCCTCGCGCTTCTGACCGGGTGGATCCTCGCGGCGCTCGGGCTCGTCGTTTCGTATGGCTGGATTGCACACGTTCCTGAGGTGCTCCAGCTGCGGCCCGATTGGCCGACCATGAAGTTCAATACGGCGCTGTGCTTCGCTTCGATTGGCCTGGGCGTCGTAGCGCTCGTCCATGACGCGAAGCGGCTGTCGCTGGCGGCGGCGATGCTGGTTTGCGGCGTTGGCGTCGCCACCAACGTGGAATATGCGCTTGGGATCGACCTGCTCCTGGATCGGGTCATCCTCGAACCGTTCTACGTCGAAAGTGGCGTGCCTCCAGGGCGCATGTCCCCTATTACCGCTGGCCTGTTCACGCTTGCCGGCGGTGCGCTCGCGTTACTGTCTATGCGAGCGTCGCCCGCGCGCGCCACCGTCGCCGGCGTCATAGCATCCGTAATCGCCGGGGTCGCGCTTGCGGCGCTGATCGGTTATGCGACGCGCACCCCCACGGCGTACGGGTGGGGCGCGATAACGAGCGTCGCGGCGCATACCGCCGCAGCTTTTCTGCTGGTCGCCGTCGCCCTGGGCGCGCATGCGGCCGGAAGCGACGAGAAGTATCTGCCTGCGTGGCTGCCCTGGGCCGCTTTCATCGCCGGTTTCGCGTGCAGTCTTGCCTTGAGCCTTGCGCTCAGGGCGGAACTCGAACCGCAATCGCGCTCCCTCATTCCCGAGACGGCCATGGCGATCGGCGCGGTGCTCTCGGTTCTCATGGCCGTATCGCTGCAATCGCGACGCCGTCTCGCTGAGCAGCGTGACCTCATCCGGGCGGCGCTGGCGCGGCGCGAGGAAGCCCTTGCAGCGAGCGCCCGCGCCGAGGAACTCACGCGGGGCGTTCTTGAAGCGGCGCCAGACGCGATGATCGTCGCGGATGGCCACGGGCGCATCACATTGCTGAACACCATGGCGGAGCGCGTGTTCGGCTATCCGCGCAGCGAACTCATAGGCAGCAGCATCGAGCAGTTAGTTCCGGAGTCGGTGCGCGCTCAGCACGCACGCCTGCGCGAGCTCTATCAGAGCGCGCCGACTGCACGGGCCATGGGCGCCGGAGGTGAGCTGTGGGGGCGACGCAAGGACGGCGCGGAATTCCCCATCGACATCTCCTTCAACTCGCTCCAGGCGTCAGGTCGGACGCTCGTCGTGACCACGATCCGCGACATCACGTCGCGCAAGGCGGCCGAGCAGCGATTGCGAGACTCGCTGGAGGAGAAGGAGTTGCTTCTCAAGGAAGTGCATCACCGCGTGAAGAACAACCTTCAGGTTGTGGCGAGCATGCTGGCGATCCAGGCGGAGCAGGCGCGCGCCGCCGACGCCAGGGAAATGCTGATGAACTGTCGCCAGCGCGTGATGAGCCTCGCGCTTGTGCACGAGAAGCTGTACGGAGGAAGCGACCTGCGCCATATCGACCTCGGCGCGCTGGTTCGCGACATCGCCGCGATGCTGGTCGGGGCGGGGGCGCCAACCATGCTCGATACGAAGTTCGACGTCGAGTCCGTGATCGTCGACATCGAGACGGCCTTGCCCGCAAGCCTCATCGTGAACGAGCTCATCACGAATGCGATGAAGCATGCATTCATCGGCCGCTCGCGCGGCGAACTGCGCATCAGCGTGCGCAAGCACGCGCCGGATCATGTGGACGTCGAAGTGGCGGACAATGGCGCCGGCGGCGTGACGATGGAGACCTTTGAACGCCGCGCGACGCTCGGCGCGACGATTGTTCGGCGCCTTGTTCGTCAGCTTGGCGGCGTCCTCACCGTGGGCGCCGGCGAGGGGTCGAGCATTTCCATCGCGTTTCCCATTGACAGGCGTGAATCATGACGTCGGCGCGTGTTCTGATCGTGGAAGATGAGGGGTTGGTCGCCGAGGAGATCGCGCTGCGCCTCGAGCAAATGGGTCATATAGCGCTCGGCGTCGCCGACACGGCAGAGGAGGCCTTCATATTCGTGCGCAACGTCCGCCCGGACATGGCGCTCATCGACATCAACATCAAAGGGTCGCTGAACGGCATCGAGATCGCGCGACGCTTCCGGGCTGAGTATGACGTACCCGTGATCTTCATGACCGCGCACGCGGACGCCGCAACACTGCGGGAAGCCACGGCGACCGAGCCTTTCGGCTATATCGTGAAGCCTTTTGATGCGCGGACGCTTGCAGCGACCCTGGAGACGGCCCTGCGCCGCCGGCGCGCAGAGGAGAAACTGGCGAAGATGGAGCGCTGGCTGGCGGCGACCATGACGAGCATTGGCGATGGGGTGATCGCCACAGACCGCGAGTTTCGGGTGAGCTTCATCAATCCGGTCGCCGAGCGACTATGCGGCTGGCCGAATGGCTCCGCGCTGGGGAAGCCGGTGCGCGAGGTGTTTCGCATCGAAGGCTCCGCGTTCAAGGACCTCGCGGAGATCATCGGCGAAGCGACGACCGATCGCGTGGCCATCAGTCTCGATGAATGCGAACTCGAGTCTGCAGACGGCGTGCGCCTGCCGATCGACGACACGCTTGCGCCCATCCGCGATACGTCCGGAAGGATCAACGGCGTGGTGATCGTGTTTCGCGACGCGTCGGAGCGCAAGCGCCACGAGGCCCAGTTGCGCCAGCTGAACGAGGATCTGGAGGATCGGGTCCAGCGCCGCACGGCGCAGTTGCAGGCAGCCAACCATGAGCTGGCTTCATTCGCATACAGCATCGCCCACGATCTGCGCGCGCCGTTGCGAGCCATCAACGGATTCGCCACGCGCGTCGTTCAGGAGCATGCGGGGGAGCTCGATGCGGAGGGGCGCCGTCTGCTTGAAGTGGTCACCAGTCGCGCCGCACAGATGTCTCGGATGATCGACGACTACCTGCGACTGTCACGCTTGAGCCATGTCGATCTGAACTACCAGACGCTCGACATGACGTTGCTTGCGCGCGAGGCCTGGGTCATTGCGACCCAGAGCGTCGAGAAGCCGCCTGAGTTGCAGCTGGGCGAACTGCCGAACGCTCGGGGCGATGAGAACCTGATGCGGCAAGTGTGGACCAATCTCTTGTCGAACGCGGTCAAATTCACACGCACTG